>DATKMQ010000032.1 GCA_035541755.1 Syntrophorhabdaceae bacterium | reverse complement strand
TCAATGTGGTATTGCCCACTGAAAATTTCAAAGAAGGGGTAGAGAAATTCCTCGCCGAATTCCTGAACAAAAGCAAACCTGTGGCCATGTGGACGCGCCGCGCTATCATGGCAGGACTTAATGTAGATTTCCTCGAAGCCCTCAAGGTTTCCGAGATGATCTATCTCCAGGGATGTATGAAAACGGAGGACGCCGTCGAAGGGATCAGCGCCTTCATGCAGAAGCGGAAGGCTGTGTTCAAGGACAAGTAGCGCTTTATGATTTATACACCGAAAGAAGAAATCGACAGAAGGACTGCCCGGTTAAGAAGCTTAATGGAGAAGGCCTCGATTGACGGGGCCTTTTTTCACTATAAGATTGACTATTACTACTTGTCGGGTACTATGCAGGACGCAATCTTCTTTATGCCGGTCAACGGCGATCCCACCCTGTTCGTGAGGAAGGAGTTGACCAGGGCGAAAAAGGAATCCCCCATAGGGAACATCGTTCATGTTCACTCCTTTAAAGACGTCCCGGGGCAGGTCCCTTCCATGAAACGGGTCGGGTTGCAGCTCGATGTGCTCCCTTATAATGACGTCATCAAATTCAGGGAACTGTTGGGTAACGGTGAGTGCGTCGACGTATCGCCTCTTACCAAAGAGTTGAGAAAATACAAGTCTCCATTTGAAATCGGCCTCATGGAAGAGGCAGCATCTATCAGCAAGAAGGTTTACGCACTGGTGCCCCAAGTCCTTAAGGAGGGCATGAGCGAGATCGAGCTGGCAGGCTTGATGGAGGCTCATGCCAAGGCGTTAGGACACGAAGGGCTGCTGAGGGCTCGCTCGCTCAATTGGGAGGCCTACACCTGGCACATCTTAAGCGGCCACACAGGCAGCATCGTGAGCCAGGCCGACTCACCCATGGGGGGGCTCGGGCTCTCGCCCGCCTTTCCCGTAGGAGCGAGCCTCAAAAAAATCAAGAAGAACGAACCGATCCTTATCGACTTCGGCACCTGCTATCACGGCTATCAGGTCGATGAGACACGGATGTTCGCCATCGGATCCATGCCCAAGCTCTTCGTGAAGGCCTATGACGCCTGCAGAGAAATCCATTACCGTGTTCTCGACAAGGCCATCGAAGGGGTAACGAGTAAGGAACTTTTTCAATACTCGGTGGACCTTGCCCGCATCATGGGATACGGCGATTATTTTCTCGGATATAAGCCGCATCAGGTTCGTTTTCTCGCGCACGGCATCGGCATTGAGATAGCCGAACCCCCTTTTATCGCGGCAAGTCATACCTACCCCATCGAAGAAGGGATGGTCCTCGCCATAGAGCCAAAGATGGTCTTCCCCAATAAAGGCGCCTGCGGCATCGAAAATACCGTACTGATTGAGCACGGGCGCTACCGGATATTGACAGATATCGATGAAGACATCATTACCGTATGAAATTCCTTTTGTCCACGGGCTGTCTCTACGATCTCCCTATTGAAGACGTCTTTGCATACGCGCGGGAGGCCGCCTTTGACGGCTTAGAACTCGTGATCGACAGGAACTTCGACAACCGCCTGTATCTTGCGAGGGTGGCGAAGTGCGCAAGTACGCTTCCCGCAATGAGCGTCCACGCCCCTTTCGTCAACATGAAAACCTGGGGTGGCAAGGTCGACAGACTGAAACGCGCCGTAGAGGTCGCCCGTTCTCTTAATGCGCGGATCGTCAATTTCCACCCCCCTTCATGGCTTGCCATGGAAATAGGCTTCTATCGGTGGTTTAAAACCGTCGAAGACTTTCAGAAACGTCTCGATCTTGGGCCCATGCATCTCACCATCGAGAACATGCCTCGTCTGGGAAAGCGCCGCACTTTCTCGCCCTATGTCCTGAACGATATAGAAGCTCTTGTACCTTTCGCCATGGAGCGAAACCTTTTCTTCACCTTTGATATAACCCATCTCGCTACCTTCGGCTGCGATACGGTGGCTACGTTTCTCAAGATATTCAACACCGGACGGCTTAAGAATATCCATCTGAGCGATTACAGCGCCTTCAAGGGTCATCTTTGTCCGGGCAGAGGCGATCTTCCCATTGCAAGGCTGCTCAACACGGCCCGTCAAACGGGCTATGATGAACTGATCACTCTTGAGGTCTCTCCCGAGGAATTACCCAGGGCAAAGGATCTGCTTGTCAAGGTCATGGCGTTTCAGCTATCATATATGAAACACCACGCGGGAAAGGATTAGATGGCGAAGAAGACCGTTTTTGTGTGCGAAAACTGCGGGTATGAAACATTCAAATGGATGGGCAGATGCCCCAAATGCATGAACTGGGACACCATGAGGGAATTCACCCCTGCCGAGACCACGAGCCGTCATGAAAAGCAGAAGCCCGTCCTGGTTTCGGATGATGACGTGACGGAAGAGAGGATCATCCTGGGGATCGATGAGATGGACCGGGTGCTCGGTGGCGGCATCACCATGGGCTCGGCCATCCTGCTCGGAGGAGATCCGGGCATTGGAAAAACCACCCTCTGTTTTGAGATCGCGTCAAAAATGGTCCGCCTCGGGCTCAAGGTGCTCTACGTGTCCGGCGAAGAATCGTTGAAACAGCTTGCAGGAAGAAAAAAGAGGCTGCAGCTCAACGGCGCCTTTCCCTTCCTCGTGACGAATCAACTAGATGACATCCTCGATGCGGCCTCTGCCACGCGATACGACCTCATCATCATCGATTCCATCCAGTCTATCTACAACACAAAGCTGCCCATGCTTGCGGGCAGCGTGAGTCAGATCAAGGATGTCTCGTCGAGACTTACCATGGAACTCAAGGCTATGGACACAACCATGATCGTCATCGGCCATGTGACAAAAGAAGGGGCCATCGCCGGACCTAAAATCCTTGAGCATACGGTGGACACAGTTCTCTACTTTGAAGGTGACAAGATGCTCCCCTACAGGATGTTAAGGGCAATCAAGAACAGATTCGGCCCCGTGGATGAGGTGGGCATATTTCAAATGACACGGGACGGACTTGTAAGCGTTGAAAACCCTTCGCAATTCTTTGTGTCGGAGCGGGATGAAATGGCCTCGGGGAGCACGCTTTTCCCGTACATGAGCGGTTCACGCCCCATTATTCTCGAGGTGCAGGCCATCACCCAGAAGACGAACTTTTCCATGCCGCGCCGGCTCTCTCTTGGATACGACGTGAACAGGCTCTTCATCCTCATATCGGTTATCGAAAAAGCGATCGGAAAGTCCCTCTTCGACAGGGATATTTACGTGAATATTACAGGTGGCATGAAGGTGAACGAGCCCGCGGTGGACCTCTGCGTGGCCGCGTCGATCCTGTCGAGCTACAAAGATGTGAACCTGGGCCGACATGCGGCCTTTTTCGGAGAGGTGGGACTGACCGGCGAGGTCCGTAAAATAGTCTACATGGATGTGCGAATCAAAGAATGTCTCCGCCTTGGCGTCAAAAAGATATTCTGCCCCAAAGGGGTCGAGCCGATTGATGGCACAGACGTCGTTCCTCTCAGGAACTTAAAAGAGCTCTACGAACATATCGCCTGATTCGCAAAAAGGACTATGGCATTCTGAACTGCAGGTTCTTGGGCCGTATGGTAAGCACCGGACAGGGCGATTTCCGGACAACCTTCTCGGCGACGCTCCCGATGAGGATATGCTCGATCCCGCTTCTCCCGTGGGTGCCCATGACGATAAGGTCGATAGATTCGGCTTTTACGTAATCTATGATTTCTACGAAGGTTATACCGGTTCTCACGGTCTTCTTCACAGGAATGTCTATCTTCTTGATAATCTTATCGAAATCTTTGTCCACCCCCTTCTCCATGTTCTTTTCCACGGCCACCAGGTTCTCCGGGGTGAGAAAGGATTCGTAAGGCGTGTAATAGGTGAGGTTGGGGATTACATGGATCATGTGCAGGGCTGCGTCAAATTTCTTTGCGATATTCACGGCATACCCGACGATCTGATCGGTAAATTCGGAAAAGTCCACGGCGCAGAGAACCTTCTTAAACATCTTTTCCTCCCCATGATTATATTTAATAAATGATCTTATACACATGGGTTTTTGTTTAGTCAATGATTTTTTGCGCGATAAAACTATACCGACGAACTCGAAAAACATTGGATAAAGGCATGAAAAACCAGCTTGACAAAAATGCGACCCAGTTGCTATACTTGAAATATAGAAACTTGGAAAAATAGACGAAAATGCCCTTAATCACGAGATTAGGGCATTTTTTTACTGCCTGGAGAAGCTATGAGCATAAAAAATCACAGTGAAATTAAACATCTCGTCGATATGGGTATGGAGAAAGGCTATCTCACCCCGGACGAGATCAACGATGTATTACCTCAGAACATCTTTACCGCCGAAGATATTGAGGATATCTTCGATTTTCTTTCTGAAGCCAACATAGACATAGTCGAAACCATTAAGGAAAAGATCGAAACCCCTGAAGAGGAGACACAGGAGTGGGGAGAGGTCGAGCGGTTCCCGTCCGAGAGAACGGACAACATCATCTGGGCATACTTAAAGGACATCGGAAGGGTCTCGCTGCTCACCTCTGAAGAGGAGTATACGATCGCTAAGAGGATCGAAGACGGCGAACGTAAGATTCGCAACCTTCTTTTCGACCTTCCTCATGCGATTCACGAGCTGCAGGAAATCTCCTCCCATCTGAAGAAGGACACCGTCAACATCATAGATATCATTAAGAATATCGATGAAATGAACTATACCAAGAAAGACGAGGAGAAGTACAAGAAAAAGACCATCTCGCTTATTAACTCGATAAGGAGCTACCACGATAAAAAAGAGGCCATGCAGAAGAGTTTGACCGGAAGGGTGAGCGAGGCTACGAAGAAACAGAACGAGAAGAAACTCAAGGGCATTGAACAAAAGATTGAGGAGTCCCTGATCAATCTCAACCTTAACAAGAAGGTCCTCGAAGAAATCATCAGAAAGATAGGCAAACAGCTGAAATTCATGGATGACAAAGAAGTAAAAAAGGTCAAAAGAAGACTCATGGAGATCGGCGAGATCGAAAACGGCCTCAAGACCGTGAAGAACAGGCTTATCCAGGCGAATCTTAGGCTCGTCATCAATATCGCAAAAAAATACCTGAACAGGGGTCTCTCCTTTCTCGACCTTATTCAGGAAGGCAACATGGGGCTCATGAAGGCCGCGGAAAAATACGATTACCAGAAGGGTTACAAATTCTCCACCTATTCCACGTGGTGGATACGACAGGCCATAACCAGGGCGATCGCCGATTACGCCAGAACCATCAGGGTCCCTGTCCACGTCCTGGAGACCATGAACAAGATCACCAAGGTGACGATCTCGCTGTTTCAAGAGCTGGGAAGAGAACCGAACCTCGAAGAGATATCGTTTAAAGCCGGGCTCCCCTTAGAAAAAGTGCGGAAGATTATGAAGGTCTCCAACGAGCCGATCTCCATAGAGACACCCATCGGCGACGACGAATCCAAGCTCGGCGATTTCATAGCCGATCCCAAATCCCCCTCCCCCTTCAACGAGCTGGTGGGCATTTCCCTGAAGGAGGAGATAGACAAAGTGCTCTCGACGCTCACCCCGCGGGAGGAAAAGGTCATCAGGATGCGCCTTGGAATCGGGGAAAAGACCGATTACACCCTCGAAGAGGTGGGCGAAGTATTCGGACTGACCCGTGAGCGTATCAGACAGATCGAAGCAAAGGCACTACGAAAACTCAAACACCCGTCACGACGCAAACGTCTCGACAGCTTCCTGGAATAGATACCGGATCCGTCGCCGCGGGCGCTTGGGGTCCCTGTGTTTCCCTGGCTATCGGGGAATGGGGCTTTTCGGAATGGCTATTTGAGCGGTCCTTTCAAGAGGCGGATGTCGTCGATCCAGGCGATTCCCTTGCCGTTTATCACAAGATTAAGTTTTACCATGTCAGGCTTTTCTCCCTTTCTTAAGAAAAACGGCGTTTCCATGGTCATCCAATTCGTGTCGCCTGCCGCGGTGGACTGAAGGCCGCGCGAGAAGAATTCCCCCTTGCCCGGGAAGCGGCACCACATTTCGAGATATACCTGGCCCTCTATGCCCTGTGTCTTTATCTTCGCTTCATACGTCAGCCGGGCGTCCTCCACGTTGAGATCCGTGACCTCGAACAGCTTTACGACCATGGGTGCCTGAGCGGTAACCTTGAGCGATCCCCTGCCGTCACTCGACACGTCCTTGTCCAGCTGAACGTCAGACTGGGCGATTACCCCCTCAACGCTATCGAGGGGAAAACTCTTGAGGACCGTGACTTGCTGATTCGCCTTGGAGCAGCACAGAAACAGGGAGACCGTCAAAGCGCCAATCAAAAGTGATTTGAGTCTTGATGTCATGGAGTACTCCCTAGGTATTGAGTCTATCGTCTTTTATCAATGGGCGGTGTGATCGCGCATGCGTCATGAAGGAAGCTGATCGTGCGTGATCGCGTGGGACTTTTGGTTGGCGATCTCATATTGCCGGACCGGGGCTTTGTCGAGCCGCTCATCACGAGACATGATACGGGCCACGCGGGATTTGATCCTGGCAATTTTATCGGGTGGGAAAGGCCGGATGCGCGTATACGCAGGGTTCAGGGTGGATTCGGGCCTGAATTCCTGGATGAAGAACCTCCTGGCGCCTCGAATCAGAGAGGCGACTTCATAAATATCTACTTCGCGATGGAGAAAGGGCACAACCGTCATCCGGAACTCGTAGTCTACCGTATTTTCCATAAGAAATGCGATGCTCTCCCGTATCAATTCTTGGTCGACGGGCACACCGCACCAGCGCTCGTAACGATCAACGGGCCCCTTGACGTCCATGGCCACATAATCAACGAGGCCGTCTTTCACAAGACCTTTGACGATTGAGGGGTTTGATCCGTTCGTGTCGAGTTTGACAAAAAGACCCTCGCTCTTCAGCTTGCCGATCAAGCCGAAGAGTTCCATGCTGATGGTGGGCTCCCCGCCTGTAATAACCACCCTGTCGATCCAGTCCTTGTATTTCCTGAAATGGGCCACAATATATTCCACAGGCATGTCTTCCATGGCCTGATGGTCTATGACGAGGTCCTTGTTGTGACAGAACGGACACCGGAAATTGCATCCGCCAAGGAAGATCACCGAAGAGAGGTGGCCCTTCCAGTCCAGAAAGCTTGTATCTATAAACCCTTTTACGGGGGGATTAAGCCCTTTGCACGACATTCATGACCTCGTCGATGTGCGGCACACTCCCCCTCCACTCCTGAACAGAGTTCTCCGCTTCGTCTTCGATGAGAATCGTGGGCAGGGCCATGACACGGTAGAACGTCGCCTCAGCGAGCCCGTCGGTCGTACCCACGTTAAAATCATTTACTGCAACGTTTTGTTCCTGAAGGGTATCTCTGAGCTTCTTAGCCATCGGACACATCGGACAATCATCTTTGTAGAAAATCTTTACAATACCCATATCCCCTCCTCGTCTGAAATTCGAACATGCTACATCAATAAGGTAAACGTATCCTTTGCAATGCTATTCGTTGACTGCTTTTCTCTTCTCGGAGAAATACTCGATATTTCTGTGGCGGTCTTTGAGTTCACCCAGTTTGCCCTTGTTCCAGCTCGATACTTTGGTAAAGTATCCGGTGATCCTCGTTATGCCGTCCACATCGGCTGAGCCGCAATACGAACAGGTGTCCGAAAGACCACGGGACGTGCGATGGCACTTGTTACAGGTCGTAAACTCGGGAGAAAAGGCTATCTGGTCGTTCGTTGTGTTCCTAAAGGTCTTTATCACAAAATCCGCAATGGCTTCGCGTGAGGGTTGAGCCTCTCCAAGCCAGAGATGAGAAATGGAACCGGCCTCAATCAGAGGATGGAAAAGCCCTTCTGTGGTCACCCGCTCGATTGGATTCATGGCGTACTTCACATTGAGGTGCGTTGAGTTGGTGTAATATACCTCACCTGAAGCGATATCGCCTTTCACAACCCTTCCTGATGCCGGGGAGAAATACCTCAGATCGAGCCTCGCAAACCGGTAACTGGTGCTCTCGGCAGGGGTCTGTTCCAGGACGATCTTCATGCTTTCCTGCCTTCGTATCTTATCGGTAAGAAGGTTCATGTGGGCTATCACTCTCAAGCCGAACTTGAGCGCTTTCTTCGACTCGTGCATCTCCTCACCGGTGTGGATCTGCACCATCTCGTTGAGCCCCACCATGCCCACCAGGTGAGATGCAAGGTTGAACCTGAGATAGGGCATGCCGTCGCGATTCATGGCGAGAAGGGCAAGGGGCCCGTTCTCACCCAAGGAGAGGAGTTTCTCCATAAAAGCCCTCTTCTCCTTGTGGGCTTTCACCGCCAGGACAAACCTATCCGTGAGCAGATTGAAAAGCTTCGTATCATCCCTCTTTGCCATGTATGCAAGCCTCGGAAGGTTAAGCGAGACGTTCTGCAGCGCGCAGTAGCGCATCCTCCAGGGCTCCCTGGCATCGAGAAGGTCACGTTCCTCGAGTTTGAAGCTTAAGCGGCAGCATTCCGATATCTTTGCCGTCTCACCCCTGTCAAAGACATAGTAGGTGTTCCCCTTCTCGGCGGCCACTTCACAAATGAGATTGAGAAAATCCATATAGCCGTCGGTACGGAAAAACTTCTCCGTGATATGAACGATGGGTTTGGGGAAGAAGAATGGCCTGCCCGCGCCGTCACCTTCCTTGAAGACTTCGAAGAGGCTCCAGGCAAATCGTTGCGCCTCTTTCTCATATTCGCCGTACGTCTTGCCGGTAAATTTGCCGCTCGGTCCGATGGCCGGAACATTGACAAAATGTTTGGGAACTTCCCAGTAAATGTTGATATCGGTGAAGATCGCCTGCCCGCCCCGTGCAACCGCCTGCTGCGAGAATTCAAAGATAAGCATCTGAGAAAGCTGCTTCACATCGTTGTCGCTCATGCCTTCAATGTAGGGGGCAAAAAAGATATTAATCGCATCCCATCCGATGGCGCCGGCAAAATGGCTCTGAAGAGCCGCTGCAAACTTGACGAGATGGGCAAGAAGCACCTCAGGATGCTTGGCAGGCTTTGCCATGGAGAGCGAATGAGGCAGGTCCAGACCAAACTTCTTGATATATTCGAGCGACTGGCCGCTGCAATAGGGCCTGTCCACAAATCCGAGATCGTGAAGATGGACATCACCGTTCATGTGTGCGTCCGCGACTTCCTGCGAAAAAACCGACAGAAGGGCATATTCCTTCTTGATACCTTCGGCGAGCGTCAGGTTCGTGGCCTCCGGCCCATGGGGCACGTTTGCATTTTCCTTGTTCGGATGAAGGATCAGGCTGTCCACATCATAAAGAGGCATTCCGAGCCTCGTATGCATCTTCCGCGTGGATTCAAGCCCCTTTTCAATGAGTCGCGCATTGACAAGCTCCCTGATCAGGGGGGCGGTAATTACCTGGATACCGGATTTCCGGATCATCTGCTCAGCTTCCTTGCTGATTTGGTCCGCCGTATCACGATCGATGAGGGTCTCCCGAATGAGCGCGTCAGTTATTTTTGAACGATCCCAATCGGATATACTTTCCTCTGATGTCCTTACAAAAAGATTTAAATCCGTTGTTTCCATGAAACCCCCTTCTGGAAATTAGTCAGCTACCCGCAAAGAATACTCAACCGAATTACGCATCCTGCCCAAATTATTACTGAAAATAGCCCCACTCGATACTACATATAGTATGTTTACTAAATATCCATACTACATGTAGTTATTTTTAACTGAGTGCCCCTATTATTGTCAAGGAAATTTTTGAATTTTTTTTACGGATTGTTACTATCGAAAATCTTTCATTATTTCAAACATAGGGTCATTTCTTCAAGAATTTTCTCACCGTTTCGGCAACCGTCGAAGAGAGAATCCCCCCTCCTGCAAGCAAAAGGATAATCCCTATTATCAGAGACCCAAAGATGTTCTCCCCCTCGCCGTAGTAATATATGTCGCTGATAAAATGGATGCCAAAAACTATCATGATGACGGCGAGCGTGAAAAAAACACCGAAGACAAACCAGAACCAGAGCATCCTCATAGACTCTCCCTACCCTTTCTCTCGTTTAAGCGCATCGGCCGCCTGCTCAGGCGTTATGGAAACCACGTGGAATTCGTCGTCTCGCTTGTACTTCGAAGACCTGAAGTCTCTCGGCAGTATCTCCACGTGCCAGTGGAAATAATCCTCTATAGGCGCCTCTTCGCTATATGCGTCCCTGAATACCATGGTTGGGGCCGTGTGGATCTCCAGCGTGTAGGCGCTCGTGAGCTGCTCTATCCTTTTCATAAGGTCGAGTACGATACTTACAAAATCGTTCTTCACGGCGGGATCGCGGAATGCTTCGAAGAAGACGTCATGGGATCTCGGCACAACCCAGGTCTCATAGGGAAACCGCGGAGCAAAGACGCAGATGGCCGCAAAACTTTTGTTCAGGCTCACCAATCTCTTACCCTGACGTATCTCCTGATTCAGGATGTCACAGATGAGACACCGCCTTTTCTGCAGATAGTGCATCCGCGTATTGAGGACCTCTGTGGCAATCCCCGCCGGCACGATCGGCGTGGCAAGCACGTGTGAGTGGGGATGTACGATGTAGGAACCGGCGAGCTCCCCATGGTTCTTGAAGACCTGTACGTACTTGAAGCGTTTGTCCCTTCTCAGATCGGTTACGCGTTCCTGGTACATCTCGAGCAGCATGGAAAGGTCCTGCTCCGTATACGTGGACATAGTTTTGGTATGCGATCTGCTCTCAACGATGATCTCATGCGCGCCTACATTGCCCATCTTGTCGTACATACCCTCCGCCCGCTTGTTCTCCTCAACTTCTATCATGAATACAGGGTTAGCCGCGGGAAAACACCGGATGAGCCAGTCGCCGGCCGAATCTTTATATTCCCTGATTGATGCCGGCGTCGAAGACTCGTTGCCGGGACAGAAAGGACAGGGGCCCGTACCTCCGCTTCTCGTGACCCCGTATCCCACGACCACCCAGTCGCCGGACAGGGGATTTCTTCTTAATTCGGCCATTTTTTCTATCATAGACCAGAAAGAGACCTATGTCAATGTAAGGGGCTCGCGTCGCCCCCTCCACCAGCGAAGCTGTCGGAGCCTTCCCCTTCTGTCTCGGTTACCCGAGACGCAGGCTTTCGCCTGATATCGGGGCTCGTCATCAGCCCCCTCCAGCACGCGTGATACCTGGTCCTCCCTTCCGGAACAATGAAACCGAACCAGCGCCGAGAAGATAGCCATAATTGACCGTAATCCTCAGTTTGCCTATCTTTCTCACCGTCCAGCATTCCCAACGGTAATCGGTAACTGGCTTGGTCTTTGTCAAGCCCATCCCGACTTACCTTATAATCTTTAATTGAGAAACTGACTTTAGAGATGATACAATGAGTGGAAACAGGTCAGCGCTGTGAGATCACTCAATATCGTTTAGGCTATAAAGATCATGAAACTTCTGTTCATGCCAGGATTAGACGGTACCGGTATTTCATTTGAACCATTGAGGCAATACCTGCCCTCAGACATTTC
>DATKMQ010000031.1 GCA_035541755.1 Syntrophorhabdaceae bacterium | reverse complement strand
TGAGACACGATATGCCCATTTCTGCGGATGTTCGCTGGAAGGCACTGCCAAAGAATACGACGATTCCTTAAAGGTGGTTATGAAGGCCTTGGGCGTCGAGCTTATCGAGCCCGATGACTGGAGCTGTTGCGGTTCCACACCGGCCCACACCGTGGACCACGTGTTCGCTGCGGCGCTGGCCGCCCGTAACCTCGCCATCGTGGAGAAGATGGGACTCACGACGATCACCACGCCGTGTCCGTCGTGTCTCATGGCGTTTAAGAAGGCGAACCATAATATGGCAGACGAAGCCTTCAAGGATGAAGTCAATGAGCTCCTCGACGAACCTTATAACTGTGGTGTGGAGGCAAAGTCATCGCTCCAGGTGATCTACGAAGATATCGGCCTTGACGCCATTGCGGCAAGGGTGACCCATATATTGCCTGATCTCAAAGCCGTTCCTTATTATGGATGTATCCTGAACAGACCCCCGGACATCGCCCGGTTTGACGACCCGGAGAATCCGACAGCCATGGATAAGCTCCTTGCCGCCCTCGGGGTCGAGGTTCGTGACTTCGCGTTTAAGACGGAATGTTGCGGTGCGGCTTTCAGTATGCCCAAACGTGAGATGGTGAACGAGCTCACCTACAAGGTTCTTTTAATGGCCGTAGAGGCCGGCGCGAACTGTGTGGTTGTGGCATGTCCGCTCTGCCAGCAGAACCTTGATCTGAGGCAGGGCCAGGTGAACAGTCTCATGAAATCGAATTTCAAGCTTCCTGTACTCTACTTTACTCAGGTCATGGGTCTTGCGTACGGATATTCCCCCAAAGAACTCGGTCTCGATAAGATATTTGTGAGCGCCGATCACGTGATCAGGCGCGTGACCAAGAAAGAATTCGAAGTTGAGAAAGCGGCAGAAGAGGCAGCTAAGAAAGCGTCCAAAACCAAAGCAAAGGGCGCATCAGAAGAAACCAAACCAGAGGAGACCTGATCCATGCGGGTTGGTGTATTTATTTGCCATTGTGGAAGCAATATCGCGGGCACTGTCGACGTGGCCAGGGTAGCAGCCGAAGCGAGAAAACTCCCCGGTGTTGCCTTTGCAACGAACTATATGTACACCTGTTCGGAGCCGGGCCAGGACGAGATCAAGGCCGCTATCAAGCGGGAGAAACTCGACCGGATCGTGGTGGCGGCATGTTCGCCCCGCATGCATGAGAATACCTTTCGTAAGACCATCGAGAAGGCAGGGCTTAACCGGTATTTCCTCGAGATGGCCAACATCAGGGAGCATGTTTCCTGGATAGGCCTCGATAAAGAATCAAACACGAGAAAGGCGCTCGACGAAGTGGCCATGGCCGTGGCCAAAGTGCAGCAGAATAAGCCTCTGTACGCGGCATCCTTCAAGATCAACAAACGGGTCATGGTACTGGGCGGCGGTGTGGCAGGTATGCAGGCAGCCCTTGACTGTGCAGACGGCGGTCTGGATGTGGTCATGGTGGAGAAAAGCCCGGCCATCGGCGGCATGATGGCCCGTCTCGACAAGACCTTCCCCACAATCGATTGCTCCATTTGCATCCTTGGGCCTAAGATGGTCGATGTGGGACAGCACGAGAAGATAAAGCTTTACGCTTACTCTGAGATCGAAGAGATCAAGGGATATGTGGGCAACTACCAGATCAAGATCAGAAAGAAGGCGGCCTATGTGGATTGGTCCAAATGCACCGGTTGCGGCCTCTGCATGGAGAAATGCCCTACCAAGAACGCCTATGACTATTTCAATTTCGGCGCCGCGCCGACGCGGGCCATTAATATCCCATTTCCACAGGCGATTCCGAAAAAGGCCAAGATAGACCCGAAATACTGCCGTCAGTTCACCAAAGGCAAATGCGGCGTCTGTGCCAAGGTCTGTCCTACCGGCGCCATCAGCTACGAGCAACAGGACGAGATCGTGACGGAAGAAGTGGGCGCCATCATTGTAGCCACAGGCTACGGGCTCATCGATCAGGAAAGGCTTCCTGAATACGGCGGGGGCAGATATCCCGATGTGATCACCGGCATCCAGTATGAGCGCTATCTCAATGCGTCGGGCCCCACCTCGGGGCACATTATCAGGCCCTCGGATCATGAGGAACCCAAGACGGTCGTCTTTGTCGCCTGTGCGGGCTCCCGTGACAAGTCCATCGGCGTGCCTTACTGTTCCAACTTCTGTTGCATGTATATCGCCAAGCAGGCGATCCTTACCAAAGACCATATCCCCGATTCACAGTCCTACGTCTTCTATATGGATATTCGTTCGCCGGGCAAAGGCTATGACGAGTTCACGCGTCGGGCCCAGGAAGACTATGGGGTAAAATACATTCGCGGCCGCGTATCGAGGATCTACCCAAAGGGCAAAAAGATGGTGGTCCAGGGCGTGGATACGCTCCTCGGCACGAGGGTCGAAGTGGAAGCCGACCTTGTGGTCCTCGCCACTGCCGCTACAGCGGCTGAAGGTGCGCCGCAGATGGCAGAGAAGCTCCATATCTCCTATGACACATTCGGGTTCTACGTTGAAAGTCACCCTAAACTGAGACCTGTGGAGACGAATACATCGGGGGTCTTCCTCGCGGGCGCATGCCAGGGGCTAAAAGACATTCCCGCATCGGTGACCCAGGGGAGTGCGGCGGCGAGTAAGGTGCTCTCGCTCTTCTCCAAGGACATGCTTGAGTCGGATCCAGCCATTGCTCAAGTCAATATGAATACCTGCGTGGGCTGTCTTAAGTGCCTCAAGACCTGCCCCTTCGGCGCCATCGTTGAAGACACGCTACGGAGTGGCAAGAAGGTCGCCAAAGTCATCGAGACTGTCTGCGCCGGATGCGGCGTCTGCACATCTACTTGTCCCTGCGGCGCTATTCAGTTGCAGCATTTTACGGATAATCAGCTCCTCTCGGAGGTTAATGCCATATGTCAGACGTAGCATCAAAGGAACTGCGCATCGTCGGCTTTCTCTGTAACTGGTGCTCCTACGGCGGAGCCGATACTGCCGGAGTGGGGCGGTTCAAACAGCCCACGGATTTGCGCATTATCCGGGTGCCGTGCTCCGGACGCGTAGACCCGCTCTTCGTGGTAAGAGCGCTACTCACCGGCGCTGACGGCGTGCTTGTCTCCGGTTGCCATCCCCGCGATTGCCATTACTCCGACGGCAATTTCTATGCACGCAGGCGTCTTGAGATGCTGAAAAGAATGCTTCCCTTCGTGGGCATTGACGATAAGAGGTTCCATTACACCTGGGTTTCCGCCTCGGAAGGCCAGAGGTGGCAGCAGGTCGTGACTAATTTTACGAAACAGGTGCATGAGCTTGGTCCGCTCCACGAGAACAAGGAGAAGGCAGAGTGAGTACGGAAAAACTGAAAGAAGCCATACGCAAAGTATTTCCCGATGTTGAAACGGTCATCTGCTGGCAGGAGGGCTTTGATAAGATCCACACCACACCCTTGTTTATGACCAGGGCAGATGATGCGGACAAGGCCGTATGGAACGCGCTCTGTGTTCAGAACCTAGCTGCTTACCTCCCCTCGCAGAAGAAGAAAGTTGCCGTGGCGGTTAAAGGGTGCGACTCCAGGACTATTGTCCAGTTTATGCAGGAAGGGCTTATCGACAGAAATAATGTGATCATCATCGGCATCCCCTGCAAAGGGGTGGTAAATATCAAGAAGGTTTTGAAGGCGATCGATTATCAGCCCATCGAGTCTGTGACTATAGAGGGCGGCAAGGTGGTGGTGAAGACCGCAAAGGGTGAAACGACCCTCAATGTTTCCGACGTGTGGCCCGACAAGTGTAAGACCTGCCGGTATCCCACGCCGGTCATATACGACGTGCTCGTTGGTGATGTCATCGAATCCGATAAGCCTGCCGTAAGCGTGTACGATGATGTACGTGACTTCGACGCCAAATCGCTTCAGGAGCGCAAAGCCTATTTCGAAGAACAGTTTTCAAAATGCATCCGCTGCTACGCCTGCCGCAACGCATGTCCCATGTGCGTCTGTCAGGACAGCTGCATCGCCGAGACGCGGGACCCCCATTGGATCACACAGAGAATGAGCCTTACCGAGAAGACCATGTTCCATATGATCCACTCGATCCACCTCGCCGGACGATGTGTGGAATGCGGCGAGTGCGAGCGGGTGTGCCCCATGGATATCCCTGTGGCCAAGATCAAGAAGAAAATCAATGCCGAAATGAAGGACCTTTTCGATTATTCGACGGGGGTCAATCCCGACGATAAACCACCTATGTATACATTCAATGTGGACGAAGCAAAAATCAAGGAGCACAAACTCTAATGGCCAAGACAGGATTTCTTCCAAAGGAGAAGGTACGGGCATTTCTCGATGCATTGAGTAAAGATGCCGTGGTCCATGTACCCGTGGCCGAAGGCGAGGTCGTCTCCTTCAAACCCTACAGGACAGACACCGAGATATGTCTTTCCAGACCGGCCAATACGTCCCCTAAATCAGTCATCTATCCGCAGTGCGACAGACTCATTTCCTTTACGTATACCAAAGATCCTGAAGACCCGAAGAAATCGAGCGTAGCTGTGAGCGACGCAAGGGATTATTCAAAGGCGGTCATCTTCGGATGCCGTCCCTGCGATGCCAAGGGATTCACCATATTCGACAGGGTCTTTATTGAAACCGACACGGCCGATCCCTACTATCAGGAACACAGGGAAAAGACAACCATCGTATCGCTTGCCTGTGAGACGCCTTTTGCCGGATGTTTCTGCGTGGCCGTGAACGGCGGACCCGTGGACAAAACAGGCTCCGATGTGCTGATGACCGATACGGGCAAAGGATACTATCTTGAATCGGGAAGCGAAAAGGGTGACGCCCTGCTTAACCTCCCCATGATCGAAAGCGGCGCGCCGTATGAAAAAGAGGCGCACAAGATACAGAAAGAAGCAATACCAAAGGTGAAGAACCCATTTCCGGCGGACGCCACGGCCACGGTCAACGCCACACTCTTCGATACCGATGAATTCTGGCAGCAGGTAGCGGCCAAGTGTGTGAGCTGCGGTGCATGCACCTATCTGTGCCCGACCTGTTACTGTTTTAACATTACCGATGAACAGGCCCGTGACAAGGGGGAGCGCTTGAGGACCTGGGATGCCTGCATGTTTCAGCACTTCACGCTTGAGGCGAGTGGCCATAATCCGAGACCGGCTAAGTCCCGGCGCTTAAGGAACCGTGTGGGCCACAAGTTCTCGTATTACCCTGAAAAATATAGCGGCGCTATCGCCTGCTGCGGTTGCGGACGGTGCATCAGGCACTGCCCGGTTTCCGTTGATATTAGCGAGATTGCGGGTTATCTCAAGGACCCGAAACAAGACCCCAAGAAGTGGGTTGAAAGAAACACAAAGGCCTAAAAAGGCGGAGTTTGTCATATGTCAGAGAATTGCCAGTGCAAGAACCCGTACCTGCCGGAGATCGCAACGGTCACACGGATCATCGAAGAGACGCCGAACATCAAGTCTTTTCAAGTCGTATTGAACGATCCCGAGAAGATGAAGACCTTCAAATTCGAGCCGGGCCAAGTGGGACAACTCTCTGTCTTCGGTGTAGGCGAATCAACCTTCGTGATCAATTCTCCGCCCACGCGCATGGGATACCTCCAGTTTTCTGTTATGAAGGCAGGCGAGGTTACCGCTGCACTCCACCAGATTTACGAAGGCGACCAGATCGGCGTGAGAGCGCCGCTCGGCAACTGGTTCCCGTACAACGAAATGAAAGGAAAGAACATCCTCTTCATCGGCGGAGGCATAGGCCTTGCGCCCCTTCGCACGCTCATCCTCTACATGCTCGATAATCGGGCTGACTACAAAGATATTACCATTATCTACGGATCGAGGACGCCCCCCGACCTGTGCTACAAGGACGACCTGAAAGAGTGGGAAGAACGATCTGATGTGAACCTCATCCTCACCGTTGATAATGAATTTCCCGGCTGGGACAAAAGGATTGGCTTTGTGCCCACGGTGCTTAAGGAAGTGGCGCCCAAGCCGGATAACACGGTGGCTATCACGTGCGGACCGCCCATCATGATCAAGTTCGTGCTTGAGGGTCTGGCGGGACTCAATTTCCCCGCAGAGAATATCCTGACCACGCTGGAAGCGAGGATGAAGTGCGGTATAGGCATATGCGGCAGATGTAATATGGGGCACAAGTATATTTGTAAGGATGGACCGGTCTTCAGTCTCAAAGAGCTTAATGAGCTGCCTGAGATTTGATCTGTAAATATATTGGCGATAACGACAGGCGGGGACTTACGTTCCCGCCTTTTTTATCGCCAATGTTGCATCTGGCCTCGCTCTTTTCGCGCCTAATACCGCTGACTGCGGGGCCGCGCGATGCTCAACGTATACTCGATACGCCTGCGCTCGGCAGCCCCTTGCCATCGGCATTATCCATCGAAAATAGCTTCGGCCTGAAGGATCCGAAGACGTAATATTGTTCGTTGACTACCGTTGGGCATCTTGTTATCATAAAGAAAATGTTCAATAGGTGGAGAATAAAGGGGACGAGTGGTCGATTTATAATAAATTGATTATGGCAAACGCAATCAAGATAAGATTTCTAAAGGAACTGACAAGAAGATTCGGTAAGGCCAAACAGCTGTCTGGTAGTTTGTCGCTATTCGATATAGGGGATGGTCTATCACGGATATATATAAGATATTCCAAAGTACACCCGGGAAATCGATCTTGGTATGGGTTGAGGGAGGATGACTTAAAGCAGCTTGAGGGTTTCGACTCTTTTATCTGTTTTTTGTGGGATAATCAAACGGAGCCGGTCTTCATTCCATTTTCAGATTTCGAGGATGTGTTCCGTTCTTTAACTCCGGCCTCGGACGGTCAATTTAAGTGTCAGATTTATCACGAGGATGGACTAGAACTTTACATCGCGAATGCCGGACGTTTCTCAATAGAAAGTTTCTACGGTTGAAAAATAATAGATGATCGTGTGGAAAAGGGCAAAATTGTGGCCATGCCCGAATTTAGTCATTCACAAATTCAGACATTGATAGGCTCTATTGGCGCGATTAAGGGATACAGCGTTTGGATACCTGTGAATGATAGAAACAAACTCGATTGGAATGTGGCTGAAAAGTTTGTTTGCATGGATGAGCTCCCTACAAGATATAAGCCAATTAGTGGTGTCGTGAGTGAAGTAGACGTTACATGGTTGCAAAGGGGTTCAAGCGAAATGCGAGCGATGTTTGAAATTGAGCATTCCACCCAGATCTATTCGGGTCTTTTGAGGTTTAACGATCTTCACTTGGCAGAACCAAATCTCAAGCCGAAATTCAGTATTGTGGCGAACGATGTGCGGCGAACTCTTTTTCTTCGACAGATCAGTAGACCCACTTTCAGACTCAGCGGTTTGGCAGAGGTCTGCAATTTTTTGGAATATAGAGATGTGCATAGTTGGTTCAACCGAGTAAAAGGGGTGAGCACATGAAGCTTTGGATATTGAGTTCGGTAAAACGAGGGTTCATCAGAGAACCGGAAATCTTCGACAATCCATTTGAAGCCAGAAAGAGAAAGAGGGAGTTGCTCAAAAACTTCAATCCCGACTACGACGAAATTGCGATATTCAAGAAACAAATCGAACCCCGTTCTCCTGCGGATGGGTCGTTGGCATAGCCAGCGTCTGAGACAGTTACTCCCATACAGCCTTGATATTCAATATTGTCTGGAATTAGAGAAGTGAACTAGACACCAGGCCGTTCTACTCCTTCTGTTCGTGTATTTAACGGGAGCCAAGGTATCCCCGTATCAGGGTTCGCTAATCCTTGCGAAAGAAATATGAGTTGTTTCTCACAGCAATCTCACCATCATCCGTGAAGCACACAGGCGGGGGACGCATCCGATGCGATTGCGCATGCCTTTCTGAGACCAGTAAGCTCAGTTGATACCCGCCGCATAATTTGCTTGACTTTCTTTTCGGAGAGAGGTAATATAGTATGACGATCATGCAACATAACTATAATGGAGTCAGTCGTGAAAAAGATGCAAGTAGATAAGGTCTCTCAAAGTGCGCTTCTGCTTTTCCCGTTGGTGAAACGCCTGTTTAACGGTGATCCGGGCGATCCGGCGCTTACATCGCTCAGAAATCAAACCTACCACATACTCCGCATATTGGAAAGGAAGGGGCCTCTTCCTGTGTCCGCTATAGGCAGACAGCTCTTCATCGCCAAACAGAACATGACCACCTTGATCGACAGGCTCATGAATGACGGTCTGGTCGAACGCAAGGATCATGCCGTGGATAGAAGAATAGTAGAGATCACCATAACGAAAGGCGGAAGAAAGTCTTTGGAGGCATTGACACTCGGTTTGAAGGAAATTGTTGAAGCAAACCTGGCTAGGTTGAGCCATGAAGACGTCGAATCACTCGGTTTAGCCTTTGAGATCATACGGACCATCGTGCGTAAACTGGAATAATAGAAGGTCATGATGAACCGTGCTGAGATATCGCTGAAGGAGGTAAATCTTGTTTGAGCAGAAAATGTCGAGACGTGCTTTTCTGGCATTGTCAGTGCTAGAAGCAGCCTCCCTTAGCCTCGGCCGGTCAAAGGCGGGTGCTGTGTTAGCGGCAACGGGTAGCAACGCGGATCGCCCGGTTGTAGTAATAGGGGCTGGCCTGGGCGGGCTCAGCGCTGCCGCGCATCTTACACGATTGGGCGTACCCGTGACCGTCATTGAGCAGCATGCGATCCCCGGAGGATACGCCACCGCCTTTTTAAGGGGGGATTTTACCTTCGATGTGTCGTTGCACCAGATTTCCTTGAGCGCCGGCACGGCCGCGGTTCTCAAAGAACTGGGAATACTTGACAAGCTCGATCTTGTGCCCCTGCCCGGGCGTGAGGATGAAAAGTCGCTGATAGAGAGGCTCGCCCGAGACTTTCCGGCAGAAAAGGATGGGATAGCAGGGTTTATAAAAGAGATCACAAGAGTCGCAGACGAGATATCCGACCTTTCAACGAACAGGGAGAAATCTCAGCGCGTTTCCGTTCTCAACTATCCAGGGATACGCAACATACAGGGCAAAACACTCGCAGATATACTCAACGCCTATGTGAAAGATCCGGAACTCAAAGATCGTCTCGCTTACGGCTGGGGTGCCTACGGTTTGCCGCCTTCAAAGCTCTCTGCCTTTTATTTCGCCGTTGCCCGCGGCGGCAGTTTGAGGAATGGATCGTGCTATATCCGACCCAGATCCCAGAAACTGAGTGATCTGATCGCTGAGGCGGTTACAAGCCACGGAGGTAAGATCCTTTACGGCGCCCGGGCACAAAAAATCAAGACCGGGGACGGCGCTGTTCAGGGCGTCCTATTGGAGGACGGCAGAGTTCTTCCTGCTGTGGCCGTAGTGAGTAACGCCAGTGCGATCACCACATTCAAAAACATGCTGTCCCCAGGGGTAGTCCCTGATGGTTACCTCAAGAGGCTTGACGGGTTGGTACCGAGTATTTCGAGCTTCATCGTGTGGCTCGGACTGAACGGGGATGCGAGACAGACCATCAAATCTTATCGTCAGGGATTTAGAACCGGTCGCGGCATTGAGGCCGACTGCGGGGCGTGTATGAAGGGTGAAGCTGAGAAGGTATCCTACAGCATGACAGTTTACGACCATCTGTTTGATGGATATTCCAGGCGAGGAAAATCGACGATCACACTGCTCTGCTTGAGCGGCTATGAGCCGTGGCGCAGGTTCGAGGCCGATTACCGGGCCGGACGCAAGAGCGACTATTATAAAGAAAAAAAGAGATGGACCGACATCCTTATCTCACGGGCGCAAAAGGATATGTTCCCGGGGCTTGCTTCCATGATTGAGACGAAAGAATCGGCCACACCGCTCACCAACTGGCGTTTTACCGGCAACCCGGAAGGCGCCATTTACGGGTTCAATCAGACCGTGGACAACGCCTTCATGAACAGGCTTGATTGCAGAACGCCGATAAAAGGACTCTACCTAGCGGGCGCCTGGGCAACTCCCGGCGGAGGGTACGGTGGCGCGCTGTCCGGCGGCGAGAAGGCTTTCATCGCTATGGTGGAAGACTGGTCAAGGTAGCATATATCCTACCACGCCTGGCTACCTTCCATCACAGGATTTGGGTTTATTGGGGCTTGGTCGGCTAACCCCCCGATCACCCATCTTTCCACACCGTTGCAATAGTGTGCTGAGAGAGAAGGGTTACCGGCCGTCCACCGTGCGCATGTCACACTTCTTGCCTTGATTTATCATTCGTATCAGAATATAGTCTATGAATGGGGTGGTGCGCTACGACAAAAGGCGCACCTATTGGACTTGACTATGGGGCGGACAGCGCCTTTCAAACGGCTACGATGCGATACGCGACGAACCCATTCTCACCGTATCTTCCATTCTCAAGGTCTTGCAATAGTTAAAGGTATCTAATTGCCAGGAGGTGGTACTGCAATCGTGAACCTGGGACCTGAGAATGGAAATTCAAAAACGGAAGCCGACATCATCCTAAAAGTTGAAGAGGCCCAGATCAAGCAGTTGTATCGAAGAAATAGATGTCAAAAGGCTTTGGTTTCGAGGTGTGTGCTGAGCAAGAGTTTCGATGTTCTTGTTTTCTTCGAAACGACCTGCATGTTTATTCTGTAAAGGCGTGCTTCATAAGGGATTGTAGAAATGATGAAGCCACCTATCGAAGACCTTCCCCTGGGACAGTCCGTCGGGATCTCAAATAGTTCCTGGGCCGTACTCTTGTCCGGATTAGCAACGACGATCTGTAGAAGCAGATCGTCCGGATCGTCGCATGACACATTCGTTAAGGTGTAGGCCAGAGTTACGGGCAGTCCCAGGTACACGGGATTTGGCTGCGCCCTGACAAATCCGGTGAGCCCCGACACCTCGAGGGCCTCGCTGCCTAATGCTATGGCTTGCATCTCGTGGTCGGAAAGACAGAACATCTCGCTCATCGATTCGGTCTCATCGCTCTTTCCCGCAATTGCTTCACCCTGAGGGAGAGTCTCGTTTGCGGGGCAGGCAATGAGACTTTCCTGCAGCGCAACATCAAAGATACCTTGCTCCTCCGTTAGAGACTCGGTCGTCATACAAGCCGGCTCTTCCCGGCTATCCGTAGCGGAGGACTCCTCCGTCACAGCCTCCTGTGGAGGATACGCTCCCATCTCTTCCACAGAGGCTTGCCAGAATGCCTCTTCACTACGGACTTCCTCCTCGTCCTGCGCACGGATAGTGACCTGAGAATCGGCTGGCCCTAAAGCCGGGGCTTGACCCTGCCAAAGGCCCCAGTCTTGCCCACAGATGGCAGCTTCCGGTTCGTCGGGCTCAGCGGTGGATGCTTCCGGGAAATCCCACGGGGCAGTTTCCTGGTCTTTAATAGGCTCGGCTGCATCAGTTGTAACAGGATCAGCGTGAACGGTAACGGTCGGCACTTCAACCTCCTCTTGCGGCGCATTTGTTGTTGGGGACGAGAATATCTCAACGGAAATTTGATCGTTCAAAGAATAATGTTCGGCTGTGATTGCTGCCTCAGCGAAAACTGAGGACGTGTCGTAAAGGGGTTCCTCTCGGGCCATGATCTCGAGGTTGTCAGGCTCGGAACATATGTCTGCTTGAGGCTCCTCAACCGTACCGGGATCAATGTTCTCGCAGATGCTTTCGGCTGAAATCGCCTGACAGCCGATCTCATCGGCTTGAGTCTCGGCTATGATCGTCTCGTTCCACGGCTCCCCTGGGGTGGGCTCATTCTGCCCTAATCCCATCTTAGCCAGGAACGAACCCTCCTCTTCAAGGGAAGAGACAGGCTCTTGAACAAAAGCCGCAGGACGGCTCGTCGAATCGTCTTGTGCAGGCGTCTCGGGCTCTGTCTCGGTCTCTTCCACCCACGTATTGTTGGGCTTAGTGCTCGAAAGACAGAACGGTATAAGGTGAACGGGATCCAACTCAATGGTCTCCCCGGCGGCTACGATGATTCTATAGGTCTGCTCGACGTATCCGGCATGGGAGACTGTGATTCTGTATACGCCTGGCTCCATATCGACGATAGAGAATTCTCCCTCTTCATCCGTTGTTGTCGATGAAGCATTTTTCAGGGCTACCGAGGCGTTCTCGATCGGCCGGTAGGTCAATCTGTCATAGACTATGCCGGCAATGCCCCCGGACGCGCCCGTTGCACTATCGCACGTATGGTCCTGATAGCGCCGGGCAGCGTGCTCGATTGTTTCTATCTGGCCCGCATCCGATGGATCGTGCAGATCATGCTCGTTGCTCAAGATTCGGGCTGTCTCGCCTAAGTCGTCAACTATCAACTTCAACCCACCCACCTTCTTTTATATACTGACACAAATGCTGAACAAGTGTAATGATGTATGTCACAGGATAGAAGATAGCAGAGCTATGGCGGCTTAGGCAGGTTTTGGACGTACCGCCCTTAAATGAACGTACTCACGCTTGACTAACACAGAGATGACTGATTTCGAGTCCTAACGTATGCGCCGCCTAACTTCCTCTTACCTTACGCGCAGGCCAGAGGGCGGCGCAGGAAACACAATCGACGGATAATAGGCAATAGTCCATTGGCCGAAATAGACAGGAGATGCGGTTTGGGAATACGCGATGTTGAAGTATCCACTCTCGCCCCACCCGGTCCCCCAACTGTGTACCCCACGATAAGAATGGCATGACCACCCTGATAGGCGCCGTTCACATATTCATAGACCCCGCTCATGTATGAGAAGAAGTCATAATAGACGTCCATGGTTGTAACGAGCGGCCCGTACGTGGCCAGTGCGTTTTTGAGATCTTGTACTGAGACGGTCGTGGTGTTGACATATGACCAGGAGATGATTTTTCTGACGCTACCCTGCCATCCTTGAGTAGCATTGCCACACACATCATCCGACGATGAAGCGGTGTAGGGAAAGTAGGTCTCAGGGGGCAATCCCGTATCGCGGACATAGTCCGCTGCCCGGTTGATATAACCTCCGTTGCAGCTTCCGCAACTCCCCTGGTCTCTAACCGCGGTGACGCGGCCGTTTAGCCTCCAGTCAAACTGTGTCGTAAGCGTCGAGAGAGGCGCGGCGACTTGAAGTACAGGTTCGTTGCCGGTCGCTACCTCCTTGACGAGCCCCAGCCGCTGCCTTTTTTCGTGGTCCGATAATCGTGAAATCGATGTTTCATCAGCAATCCATCTTGCCCTTTTATGCGCAATCGCGGCGCGTATGTCGTCTAATGGCGTAGAATTGGCCAACGATCCCGTGAAAATTAGGATGGCCGCAATCGCGGCTAATGTCCGTATGAACCTGCTCACTAATCTCTCCGCCATGATAGCACTCCTTCACGATACCATTTTTAGTGGCCTCCAGGAAAGAGGCTCAAACAGACAATAAGCGTGCGTGTGATAGCGCGGGAACCACGGGGGGAACAAGATAACAACATTGGCACAAGAGAGTATAACATACTCCTGGCTATATCTAAGTGATTGGCATCACACGGACAGGCAGCCGACCCCCATCAGTTAAAAAAACTTTGGATGTGTGGCGAATCAGTGTAGCCAAGGGTTTCCCGTGATGCTATAATGGTATGCTGGCCGCGAGCGTAACGGCCAGGACAAGGAGTGAGGCACATGCCAGGTGTTTTCGCGCTTATGCTCCATAGCCACATTCCCTATTGCCGTAAGTCAGGGGTGTGGCCTGCGGGAGAAGAGTGGCTTTTCGAAGCCATGAACGAGACGTATATCCCTCTACTCAGGGCGCTCAAAGCCCTTTATTTGGACGGTATCAAGCCCCGGATAATGGTCGGCTTTGTACCCGTGCTTATGGAACAGCTTGCCGATGTCTACATGAAAGAACGTTTTCGCGCCTACATGGAAGACAAAATAGAGCGGGCGAGACGGGACGCGGAGCGTTTCCGTGAAGACAAGACGAGACAGGCCATTTCTCACTATTGGTTCGATCTTTACGAGCGCAATTATCATGCGTACAGGGTCGATTTTCACGAGGATATCCTGGGAACTTTCAGGTGGCTTCAAGATGAAGGCGCTGTGGAGGTGCTCACATCGGCGGCGACACATGGATTCTTGCCTCTTCTCGAACACGACAGCGCTGTGTTCGCGCAAGTGCGAGTGGGCGTAGAAACCTACAAGACATACTTCGGCCGTAGTCCCCGCGGATTCTGGCTGCCGGAATGCGCCTATCGGCCTGCCGAGTGGTCTCAAAAAGAGGGACGGATGCGTCGTGCCCTCGATGAGTGGCTCGCGGATCATGGCATCGAGTATTTTTT
Source organism: Syntrophorhabdaceae bacterium (assembly GCA_035541755.1). NCBI lineage: Bacteria > Pseudomonadati > Thermodesulfobacteriota > Syntrophorhabdia > Syntrophorhabdales > Syntrophorhabdaceae > Syntrophorhabdaceae bacterium. Next base: position 42,983 of record DATKMQ010000031.1, on the reverse strand, counting down.
TGTGGAGGGGGTGGGTATCACCGGCGCTTCCTTTGTGCAGAGGCGGCATGACGACACGGGTCCTACCACTTATCAGGGTTATGGACTTGCCTCCGGCTGCGCCGTATTCGGGCGGAACGAGGCCACAGGAAGGCAGGTCTGGTCCCCGGATGAAGGTTATCCCGGCGATTGGAACTATCTTGAGTTTCACAGAAAGGACCACGAATCGGGATTGCGCTATTGGCGGGTCACGGGACAAACGGACAAGGAATACTACGACCCGGAGGCGGCCTCACGTTCGACTAAAAACCACGCTCACCACTTTGTGTCCCTTGTCTTAAGTCTTTTGGGCGAGGCCACGACCTGTAAGACAGAACCGATCGTAGTTTGCCCCTATGATTGTGAACTTTTCGGTCACTGGTGGCACGAAGGGGTGTCTTGGTTGGAAACTATCTATCGCCTGCTCGCGGATACCCCTGACGTTGTGAGTCAGAGCCTGGGAGACTATATCGATCGGCACCGGCAGGAGTTCTCCACGATCGCCATGCAACCGAGCAGTTGGGGTTTGAACGCCGATTTCACGGTCTGGAAAAACCCCGAGCATGGCTGGATCTGGCCTTACATCAACGCGAGCGTGTTGGAGGCTGAACAGGTTTTTGCCGGAACCAAACCCACAGACCAGAGGGGAGAACGCATCTTCAAACAGATGGCCCGGGAGCTCCTCCTCATGCAGGGCAGTGACTGGCCATTCCTGCTCTTTACCGCCCAGGCCAGGGAGTATGCCAACCAGCGTTTCCACCATCACCACCAGCGATTCCGTAAACTCATCTGGGCCGCAGGCAAATTAAGCGATGCGGGCAGACTCTCGGAGGCGGAGCTTGCAGAAATAGAGGACATTGATTATTGCTGGCCGGCGCTCGACTATTCGCTTTTTACCCGCCGGGACGACGGTAAGCCGTCTTCGTCCGAGTAGCGTCGCTCACACAATCTCGATCCCCCCTATTACCTCTTTTCACCGCTCAGGAATTCTTATCATTGCTGCCGCGAAGAGATTGCAGAGGGCAATGATTGCGCCCATAAGAAAGACGTACTGGAATCCGAAGGCGTTCCAGATTATCCCACCCAGAATGGCCACGGTAATGGAAAAGATGTGGTCGATAGTTACGGAACTCGTGAGCGCCGGCTGAAGATGATCGGGATGAAGGGCGATCTTTTTCATATAGGTAGAGCGGGCCATGTTGACGGACATGAGCATCTGATCCAAAAGAAAACATGCGCATGCGACGAGAAACGCCGTCCTCTCCGCAAAAAAGGACCTGGAGAAACCGTATCCGAGGCAGACAAACACGAGCAGCACTGCCTCCGATATAAGAACGAGCCGTTCCCCGAAGTTGTCTACGGCCCTGCCTAAGAACGGTTGAAATACCACGCCGATGACGCCTCCGATGGTGAGAAGCGTAGCTATGCTCTGTGTTGGCTGATGAAAGATCGTGACGAGTACCCAGGGGGCGAAAGTCAAAAACAGTTGTTTCCTGGAGCCATAGAGCACGGCCAGCACATAGTAGAGGCGGTATTCGCGGTGAAGGTTGAGGTACATAGCGGGCATATGGGTCTTGTCTCGCTTCATGGAGAACATGAAAACGGCCGCGAGACCGAAGGCCGTGGCGGCAAAGAAAAAGGTGCAGGGAAAGGTGAAATGAAGAAGCCTGAATCCGAGATATACAATGGCGCTCCCGAGAATGGCCGAGAGGTTCCTTACTGCGTTCAATTGTCCGAGACGGCGGCCGGCCTGGCCTTCTCCGGCGAGGTCCATGCCGATCGTTGAGGACAGGGGTATGAAGAGGTGCTGTCCAAGGCTGTAGACGAAGAGCCAGGCTATCATGATCGCGTAGACAGGCGAAACAAAACCCATAAGCAGCGAGCCAGCGGCGCTCATAAGCATGGTTACAGCGCCGAGCCGACGGCTACAGAGAAACCAGAGCGAGGCAGACACGAAGACCGTGAGGAACCCGGGGAACTCTCGTGGGAACTCAAGAAATGAGCGGCCAAAACCTGTGAGCGCGAACCTCTGGTCCAGAAAATTGTTGAATATGGAATCGAAGATGCTGGAGCCCATGCCCATGGCGAATATCGCGGCAATAAATAATCTGAGTTCCCGCGGCGCGCGGGTGATATGCCGAAAGGAGATTCTCATAGCTTATGGTGTCTCCTATTTCCCGGTAGCCATGATCATGAATCGGCCGTTTAAAGCATTTCGTGCGTTAGTCTCGACCACGATCATTTCTCTGAACATCCCTTGCACTCGCCGGATGATGTTTATTTCGCTCGTGACCGATTTACCCGGTTCGATCACAAGTTCCGGCCTCGGCTCTAAGTAGACTTTTCCGGTTTCCTGCGAGTAAATCTTTTTGATGACGAGCGGAAGGTTTCCCGTATTTCTTATGGTAATTATCTGTCTCTGCTCCGTACCCTGGGGGACTGTGATGTCAATCCTCCGCGGATCCACCTGAATCTTTGCACTGGGGGCTTCTCGCACCTCTCCCGTCATTACGATCTCAGTTTCTTGGGTATCGGCATCCGTAGATATGTCGATAGTTTTTTTGAAGGGACCCGGGAGTCCCGATGTGGCGTAAGTGATAATGAGGGCAGTCGTTTCTTTCGGTTTCAACACGCGCTTACCAAGCGCGCCCTCGGTGCACGCTCAGTTGGTCCTCACTTCCGTTATGGTGAGATCGGCATCTCCTACGTTTGTGAGCGTGACCGACACGCGGGCCGTAGCTCCTTCGTCGATGACACCGAAGTCGTGAGAGAGAGGCTCGGCGCTCAGTCTTCCAGCGCCGCCGTAAGCCGACCCCGTAAGGCAGGCAAGAAAAAGAAGTCCCATAAAGATAGCACCCAGTCTTCTCTGTTTCTTCTTCATTTCGTATTCTCCCCTGTCATTTATTCAGGACTTGAGACCCGTGAACAGACCGGACCTTTTTTTGGTAGTCGAAGTTTGCATCCTGACCAGGCGTATGGCATCTTCTGCAAGCGGCTTGTCCCATTGAGCGGACCGGAAGCCCCACTTCCCCGCCCGTTTCGACGTGTTTACGCCCTGCGCCGTGGCACTGCTCGCATTGGACACCGGCCATCTCAGGGGTGAGATCGTAATCGATAAATCCGCCGTCCTCCCCGTAGCCCGTTACATGGCATTTCACGCACCCGGGCAGATTCTCCTGGGAGGATTTCTTGAGACTCTCGAATGTCCTGGCGTGCCTTGTGGTGAGCCAGCCTTCTGTGAGGGTTTGATGGCATGAGGAACAGGCCTTAAAGCCCACGTAATTTCCTGAGGCATCCTGGGCATACGCGGGACTTTCTTGTCCGATACGCACACAACAGAAGATCAGCAAGGCCATAACCGCGGGATAGGAGAACATGCGCATTTCTATTTCTCTACGGGATAACCTGCCTCAATCCAGCCCCGTATGGAGGGATCCGCCAACACCTTGACGTCGAAATATCCGAGGGAAGATAGCTGAGCGGCTATATCGGAACTGTCCGATTCGCCTGGTCCGCAATCGCAATAGACCACGACGAGTTTGTCCGGCGGAATATTCTCGACGTCGGTGAGCGTGACTCTTGTCTTCCAGGGAAGATTTATCGCCTTCCTGATATGCCCTCTATTGTAGAGACTCTTTACCTGGGCATCAATTATCACCACGTCAGTTCCGGAGTCGATAAGGCGTTTAAGTTCCTCGATGGTAATGCGCGGAATCTCTTCGTGGCTTGCTTTACATATCCTAGCTGCGTAAGGCGTCATAGCTATCATGACAACCAGAATGAATGCGAGCTTTTTTAGTGATAACACCCTGTATCCCTCCTCTTCACAAGGCAGCAGCCTAAGACAAGAGTGGCCGCCACCGGATTCCCTCAATACCTTGGAGCGGGACCTGAGTCCCATAAGTCGTCAACGCCCGCTTTTCGTGAGTGTGGCGCCGTGCACGAGTTTCGTCTCCTGCGAAACCCTGAAATAGGACATGCCGAACGTATAAGCCGGTATGCCGCCCGATACAAGGATTGTGATATCCCTGGGGGCGATAACGACCGGAACCTTTCCGCCAGGCTTCAATACTTCTTCATAGGCAGGTATCCTGTCAGTAGGCATAATATCGTAGTGCAGCATGTCGCGGGCCTTGCTGCCTTCGATCCTGTCCCTAACCGCCTTTACTTCCTGTGCGGTCAACTCTTCGAACGGTATGCTCGTTTTTTCGTAGAGATATTTCTGCAGACTTGCCCTGGTGTAACCTCTTCTGTTCAGTTCTCTGGCAAACTCAGGCGCAAGCACCAGGATGTGTTTGGACGGGTGCGCGGACGGTATTGCCTGCCCTCGCTTGAACAGGGTGAATATGCGCCGATCGTGGCTTATATCGGCGACGATCGCATCGAGGATTGAATCGGCGCTCCAGACCGCCACAGCTCCTCCTCCGTACACGGTCATACCGGTTGTTGCCGTGTATCCGCCCACGGTCGAAACGGTGACCGCGCTCTCGTCCTTCTTGAAACCGATGCTCACATGGTAGGGTTCCCAGGGACTGAACTGTTCATTTTCGGCAAAGGTGAAAAATGTGTGGGAGGAAACGCGCCCTATGAGCGCCATATCGTTCTCCCCGGGCCAGAGATGACCGATATTTAAAAGACTCAAACGAAGGGCATGACCGATGGTGTTGTTTGCCCTGAATCCGTGGCCAATGAGGCCGGTTCCTGAATTCATGCCGATCTCTTTAGCTATGGGCCCGTGTACGATGACGGCAGGAAAAAAGGAGCCCGAGGAGGTGAGCACGTGCACAAGGTCGTAATCTTTGGCGGTAAAACCTTCCATAGCCGCTATGATCACGGGCAGATACTCGGGTTTGGCCCCAGCCATTACTGCGTTGATTGCGATCTTCTCTACGGTCGCTTTACCGTTCTTCGGAGCGACGATGCCGACCACCTCGTCTTTAGACCGGCTTGTACCGGAGAGCATCCATTTGACCCGCTCTGGCGTCGGCGGGATAAGCGGAAGCCCGCTGCCCCAATGATTGGCCAGGAAGAGGGCGTTGAATTTCTCCAGGGCTGCTCCGTAATTTTCCGCCGTGATCTTGATTATCCTGTCCATGGCGGTCTTTTTTGGTTTGGGATTCAGTTCCTCTCTGGTGAGCGGACGGGTCAAGCCCGCGATGAGGACCTGTACCGCGCTATTTGCGACAGGCTTTATCTGATCACGGCTTATCCGCCGCTGAAAGAATTCTTCTCCCGGCACCGCCACCCTTCGAAGTGTGGGCATTCCATTATCTTCAGCGGATAGTTCGGCATCATGGGAAAAATTGTCTGCTACGATATAGACAACCGGTTTTCCAAGCTTCTCTAACCTGATGGCACCGGACACGCCGGCCCAGCTGCAGGAGCCTCAGTCACCCACGCCGTACATGAAGACGTCGCACTCCTTGGCGATCTTTTCCGCCATGGCTTGCCCGAGGTCAAAAGGGCCTTTGTATCGTATAACCTCAGCCGAAGGATACCTGGTCTTGAGTTGTTCTTCCACCACGTCCCAAAAGTTCTCTCCGCCTTGTTTGCCGTTCCAGTAGATGCCTATTTTCTTGCCGTCAAGGCTTGCCACACGGGCCGTAGGCACGAAGACGGGCGGTGGGGCTATTTCTCCCTGGGGATTGAGTACCGCAAGCGTAACCGCGGCGTGCGTTACCCCCGCAACAGACAGAAAGCAGGCAATACACATGCATAGTGCGGCGGTCCTCGTCAGAACAAAGCGAATAGATCCGGTTCCCATATGGTTTCCTCCTGTTGCCCTTTGAATTTTTGAACGGCTGCTCATAAGTTGTTACATGCCGATCGCCTATTGCCTCTTGATGCGGACAGGCTCCCCTCTGGTAGCGGTCTTGAGCCGTGGTGTGCGCTTGTCGCACCGCGCCCCCGAAAGAGATCCTATCGTGCTTAGATAACTACTGCCAAACCACCTTGTTGTCAAGGTTTTTTATCCCGCTCTTCAATTCCTAGACGGCCCGAAAGCCTCCTGGGCACCTAACGGGTTCGAGAACGTGAGGTGCGGCTGGTTTCGGCGCAATATATGTATTGCTTTTTTTGTATACGGCGCATATGTTTATCGAGTAAGCAGAGGGGCATGGGGACGCATGTCGATTGCTTATAACCAAGAGCCAAAGGAGGACAATATGAAGAAATATGGCGCAGAGTTTTTCGGGACCTTCTGGCTTGTGCTTGGCGGGTGCGGCAGTGCCGTGCTGGCCGCTACATTTCCTCACGTGGGCATCGGTCTTTTTGGCGTTGCCCTGGCCTTTGGTCTGACTGTATTGACAATGGCCTACGCCATCGGACACATATCCGGCTGTCACCTGAATCCGGCAGTCTCCGTGGGGCTTTGGGCCGGCGGCCGTTTTCCGGGAAGCGAAGTCCTGCCCTATATCGTCGCCCAGGTGCTGGGCGCTATTGTAGCGGGTGGCGTGCTCTATGTCATAGCCAGCGGCAAGGCCGGCTTTGATGTATCTGCGGGTTTCGCCTCAAACGGCTACGGGGTCCGTTCCCCCGGAGGCTATTCTCTACTCGCTGCCCTGGTTACCGAGATCATTATGACCATGATGTTTCTCGTCATCATTCTCGGTTCCACCGACAAACGGGCGCCTCAAGGGTTTGCTCCCATCGCAATAGGTTTGGGCCTTACCCTGATCCACCTCATCAGCATTCCTGTGACTAACACCTCGGTCAACCCCGCAAGGAGCACAGGGGTAGCGTTATACGTCGGCGCGCCGGCCCTGTCTCAGTTATGGCTTTTCTGGGTCGCTCCTATCATCGGCGGCCTCCTTGGGGCGCTTGTCTATCGATTGGTGGGCAAGACCGAAGATTGATCGATAGAAAGAAAGCGTCTTTTGATAAGCCATTCGAAGATGCCCGATGAACTCTTGACAGCCCGCCTGAATTTTGGGTAGCCTATTGGCCGTGACGGACCGTATCAATTTAGGCGCGCTTGAGAGTTTCGACGCGGATCATCTGAGAGATTACCTCAAGTTTCTTCTCTGGCACTACCGTGTTGTGGACGGTTTCTGGTTTCTTTCGGTGGAAGAGAAATATGACCGCGCCTCGGCCGAACATCTCGACGAAGTAGTCTGGGGCAAGATAGCGGGCATGTCGGCAAAGGACCTTGTAAAAAGGTTCCGCATCAAAGACAAAGGTCTTCAGGGGTTCGCCCAAGCCATGGCGCTCTGTCCGTGGACCATGATCGTAGGCTTCAAGATTGAAGAGAAAGACGATGAGGTGACAATTACCGTCCCCGAGTGCGTAACGCAAATAGCTCGTGTGAAGCGCGGCTTGCCGGAATTCCATTGTCGTGACATGCATCAAAGGGAATTTGAATCCTTTGCACATGCCCTTAACAAGGACATCAATGTGGAATGTGTCTTCGCGCCTCCTGAGCATCCTTCCGACTGTTTCTGCAAATGGCGATTTACGCTGTAGCCTTCGCGCTTGGTCGAGAAGACAAATAAGGAAAGTGCGCGAGTGCAGCATCTATGAGGACCTTTGGAAGTGTGATGCAATGGAGGACCTCCAAGAAGTAAGCTACGATTATAGTTCTACTCTCGTGACCACACCGTGAAGCTTATTGGGCGGAAGGTCATGAAACTGAACGAAAGGAGGCGCGAGTCTCTTCATGATGGAAAAGATTTTCCAGAAACCGTTATGGGTAGATATTTCCTCCAGACCGTAAAAGATCCCTTTTTCTTCTATTCCGGCTTGTTTGAGTATGCCCTCGATGTTGACGACCTCCGTGTAGCCCATCTTTATCTCAAAAGCCCTTAGCCCGTCTGCGAGATTCTCTTTAAAAGAACTCGCGACCCCGTAGGGCTCATCCAGCGTGACTATTGAGACGATAATATTGTCTTCGTAAATGATGTTATTCATGAACATGGTATGGACAATATATGCCGGTATCTTCTGGGTGCTCCGCGCGAAGAACAGGGCTGTCCCTCGTATCCTGTTCAATTCCCGGTACAACTGGTTGTAGCTTTCGAGAAAAACATTGAGTTTCAGAGGGCTCATGGAACGATAGAGTTTGCGTTGTCCGCCCGTATAGATCAGTATGATGGAAAGAGGAATGGCGGCTATGACGAGAGACCAGTATCCTCCGTGGGGAATCTTATAAGAGTTGGACAAAAGAAAGGCCAGATCAACAACGGTAACAAAAACCGCGACGCAGGTTTTGAGCTTTTCCTTCCGCAGATAAAATATCATCGTCATGATTACGCCCGTGAGCGTCATGGTGCCCGTGACGGCGAGTCCGTAAGCAGCGGCCAGTCGACTCGATTCCCTGAAGAGAAACATAATGAACAGAACGGAGATTAAAAGGAACCAGTTGACAAAGCCGATATAGATCTGCGACCGCAACTTTTTGGAGGTGTAGTCTACCTTGAACATGGGCATCAGACGCGTATTGATGCCCTGGTAGACCACGGAGAACATGCCGCTGATCATGGCCTGAGACGCGATGATCGTGGCGATTATACTCAAGATGAGAAAAGGTATGTAGAGAAGAAGCGATTGGTGAAAGACCATGTCAAAGAGTACGTTCGTGGAGGAACCCCCGTTTCTTATGAGAAATGCACCCTGGCCCAGATAATTGAATGCAAGTCCCACAAAAACGAAATACCAAGCCCTTATGATAGGCTTACGGCCAAGATGTCCCATGTCCGCATAAAGCGCTTCACCGCCGGTTGCACAGAGGATTACCTCTGACAACACAAAAAACCCAGGAATCCCGTTATGTGAGAGAAACACGAAGGCATAGTAGGGATTTACGGCTTTGAAAACGAACGGAACGTGTATGCATGAGATAAGACCGAAAATCCCGATAGTGAAGAACCAGATAAGCATGATGGGTCCAAAGGCGCCCGCCACCTTTTCAGTCCCCTTTTTCTGAAAAATGAAGAGAATAATGGCTATAATACCGGCCAGAACCGTGAGCGTGATCTGTCCCGTGTCCTTGAAACCGGGGATGAGCACAATACCTTCCACGGCGCTCAGTATACTTATCGCGGGCGTTATGACCCCGTCACCTATGAGGAGTGAAACCCCTATGAATGTGAGAATCGTGACAAATACGATATGCCTCGTTTTCTTAAGAAGGCGAATGAGAATGCTGCGCAAGACAATAGTGCCTCCCTCTCCCTTTTCTCCGAGGCTCATGGCGAGCCAAGCGTACTCAATCGAGACGAGGATTGTTAAAGTCCATATGACGAGAGAAATGACCCCCATGACATTGTCTGTGGTCGGTTTTGTGAGAAGAAAGATGACGGTGACGGTGTAGATCGGGCTTGTGCCTATGTCCCCGAAAACAAGCCCCAGTGACTTTATGACCTCTTTATTGTCTGCAACGAATGAGTTCTTTGTCATGATATTGTCGCGGAGCCGACTGTATTCGGTTGAATCTTCACGTCCCGTTGCTTGTTTATTGAGCTATTTTACTGTGGGATTTGAAGAAAATGCAACTGAATATTATTTGCAGAAATTTTGCTTGACAATAGTTCTAACTAGAACTATATTACCTATCATGAAACCGGGTGGTGTAATCGCAGCCATATCTCTCATACGGAGTCTATCCCATGAGTTTATCGCGAGAGAGCTCAAAGGGTCAGGCACTGCGGACATCGCTCCTTCTCACGGCGATATTTTGCATACGCTCTATCTTACCGATGGTGTCCCTATGAAAGAGATTGCCAGGGGCATAAGGAAGAAGAAAAACACGGTTACCGTACTCACCGATAAGCTGGTTACGCTTGGCTACGTGCGTAAGGAGGATGATACGACAGATAAGCGCTCCACGCGGATCTTCCTGACAGAAAAGGGCAGGGCCCTGGAGACGACTTTCCGCGAAGTCTCATCGAAGCTCATAAGAAGAACCTATAGAGGCTTCTCGCGTGCGGAACAGGATATACTGATGGCGTTTTTGGAAAGGATAGAAAATAATCTGAGATAATTTTTTTACACTACTTGTTCTATATAGAACAATATACAAAAAAGGAGGTAGTCATGAAAGAACTTGTCGATTTTCTCAAAGCGAATCCGCTTGGTTGCCTGGCGACAACTAAGGGGGACAAACCCAACGCTCGACCATTTCAATTTATGCTGGAGGATGGCGGGAAACTTTGTTTTTGCACCTCGAACAAAAAGAATGTGTTCGCGGAGCTCAAAGCCAACCCCAATGCCTGCTTCAGTTGTTCCGGTCCTCAAACGCAGTACGCCAGGATATGGGGAAGCGTAAAGTTCGTGACGGACGCAGAGACGAAGAACAAGGTGATTGAGTCGAACCAGCTTGTCAGGTCGATTTACAGGTCCGCTGATAATCCGGACTTTGAGGTTTTCTATTTTACGAATGGAAGAGCGTTTCTTGGCGACCTGCTCGGCCATCCATCGATGGAATACCCCCTGTGACACCTGTGAGGGTGGTTTGCAAGAAGATCACCCGGTAGACGGGCCGCATTCGTTGTGACTGGACGGCTTCACGAAGAGAGGGCGGGGATTACGGGATCCCAACACATTTCCGTTTCCTCGCCTGCTTCTTCCTGCACTGACATTAGTGAGCGATCATGGCGGGGAGAAAACAGCGCGGATTAGCGTGAGCCATAGTAGTCCTGGAGGGCTTTGACTTTAATCGATCCCTTCCTCATAATCTCAATGGCATTGACCACGGCCTGAGCGCCGGACAGAGTAGTGGTGTAGGGTATTTTGTACTGCACTGCCCCTGATCTGATGAGGACCTCATCGGCCTTGGGGTTTCTTCCGCTCGGTGTGTTGATGATAAAGTGGATCTCCCCGTTTTTGATCATGTCCACGATGTGAGGCCGCCCTTCCGAAACCTTGTTAACAGGCTGGACTTCAATGCCGTTGTTGGCGAGGACCTTTGCAGTCCCTTTCGTGGCGCAAATCTTAAAGCCGAGATCGGAGAGTTTCTTGGCGATAAAAACCACATTTCGTTTATCCCTGTTCTTTACGCTGAGAAGAACGTTTCCCTTGGAAGGGAGGTTTTGACCTGCGCTAAGCTGAGATTTCCAGAAGGCCGCGCCGAAATTGCCGTCAATACCCATGACTTCGCCTGTAGACTTCATTTCCGGGCCGAGGATCGTATCGATCGCCCCAAAACGATTGAAGGGGAAGACTGATTCCTTGACCGCAACATGATCGATCTCGAACTCCTTTGTAATGCCGAGCTCGGAGAGCTTCAAACCCGTCATGAGTTTGGCGGCAACCTTTGCCCACTGGATACCCGTGGCCTTGCTCACAAAAGGCACGGTCCGGCTCGCCCTGGGGTTCACCTCGAGAACGTAGATTACATCGTCTTTCACTGCATACTGGATGTTCATGAGACCGATGACGTTGAGTCCCTGTGCAAGCTTATATGTGTCGGCCTTGATGCGCTCGATCACATCGTCATCAAGAGAATAGGGTGGGAGGGCGCAGGCGCTGTCGCCCGAGTGAATCCCCGCCTCTTCGATGTGTTCCATGATGCCCGCGACAACGCACCTGTCGCCGTCCGCCACGGCGTCCACATCGATCTCAATGGCATCTTCGAGAAATTTATCGATGAGGATGGGCCTCTCCGGGGATGCCTCAGCCGCTTTCTCCATGAACGATTCAAGGTCGGTCTCGTTGTAGACGATCTCCATGGCCCTGCCGCCAAGCACATAAGATGGCCTCACGACCACCGGATAGCCTATAGTGGCCGCAATGTTCTTGGCTTCAGGAAATGACTCGGCGATACCGTTCTCCGGTTGTGTGAGGTGCAGTTTTTTTAGAAGCGATTTGAACTTGTCCCTGTCTTCGGCCACGTCGATACTCTCCGGCGTGGTGCCGATAATCGTGACGCCGGCCCGCTTGAGCGGCACGGCGAGATTGAGGGGAGTCTGGCCGCCGAACTGGACGATGACGCCGTCGGGTTTTTCGCTCTCGGCTATGTCGAGCACATTCTCCAGGGTGAGAGGCTCGAAGTAGAGCTTGTCGGATGTATCGTAATCGGTGCTCACCGTTTCGGGGTTACTGTTCACCATGATTGTCTCATACCCCAGTTCCTTGAGCGCGAAGGCGGCGTGCACGCAACAATAATCAAATTCGATACCCTGTCCTATCCTGTTCGGTCCGCCGCCTAAGATCATGATCTTCTTCTTGTCGGATCTGCGCGATTCGTCTTCGGATTCATAGGTCGAATAATAGTAGGGCGTATATGCCTCGAATTCGGCGGCGCAGGTATCGACAAGCTTGAAAACACTCTTGATCCCTTTCTTCAGCCGGTCGGCCCGTATCTCATCTTCACTTACGCCGATGATATCGGCCATCTGTCTGTCTGAGAAACCGTATCGTTTGGCCCGTACCAGCATCTCCTGCGGTAAACCGTCCGGCTCGTTGTTGAGGATGGGCAGCTCCCTCTTGTGAGCTTCCAACTCCTTTTCAAAAGAGACAATCTCTTCGATGTTTTTCAAAAACCAGGGGTCAATGCGGGAGAGGTCGTAAATCTCGTCGGTGCTCATGCCAAGCCGCAGAGCGTGGCGGATATAAAATATGCGATCGCTGTTGGGGATGGCGAGTTTTTGTTTCACATATTCGGGATCGCTCTTCGAGGGCAACCTGTCGTTGGTGATGCCGAATCGGCCGATCTCAAGCGATCTTAAGCCTTTCTGGAGAGATTCTTTGAATGTCCTGCCGATCGACATGGCCTCGCCCACTGATTTCATAGAAACGGTGAGGGTTTCATCAGCTCCTTTGAATTTTTCGAAAGTGAACCGTGGGATCTTGACCACACAATAATCGATCGTGGGCTCGAATGAGGCGGGTGTCATTTTTGTAATGTCATTGGGTATCTCGTCGAGCGTGTAGCCTATGGCGAGTTTTGCCGCTATCTTGGCGATGGGAAAGCCCGTCGCCTTTGACGCGAGCGCGGAGCTACGGGAGACACGGGGGTTCATCTCTATGACGACCATTCTGCCGGTATACTGGTTGACGCCAAACTGGATGTTGGAGCCGCCCGTCTCAACGCCAATCTCTCTGATGATGCGAATGGATGCATCCCTCATGGCCTGGTACTCTTTATCGGTCAAAGTCTGGGCCGGGGCCACGGTAATGGAGTCCCCTGTGTGCACACCCATAGGATCGAAGTTTTCGATGGAGCAGATGATGACCACGTTGTCTTTCCTGTCTCTCATTACTTCCAGCTCATATTCCTTCCATCCGATGACCGATTCTTCGATGAGGATTTCGCTGATGAGACTGCTCTCAAGTCCTCGCTGAGCCAGGATTTCGAACTCCTCGATATTGTAGGCCAGGGACGCCCCGGTGCCGCCTAAGGTATAGCTTGGTCGTATGATAAGGGGGAAACCGATCTCCTTTGCCACCTTCCGCGCGTCTTCAATATTGTATGCAAGCCCGCTTTTCGGTATATCGAGACCGATTTTCTCCATAGCGGCTTTGAACTCTTCCCGGTCTTCGGCCTTCTTTATGGCCTTGTAATTGGCGCCGATGAGCTCCACGTTGTATTTGTCGAGGACGCCACGTTCCGAGAGAATAGTGGCAAGATTGAGCCCTGTCTGGCCACCGAGCGTAGGAAGGAGCGTGTGGGGCCTTTCTGCCTTTATAATCTCTTCAAGGATTTCAGGCACGAGAGGTTCGATGTAGACCCTGTCAGCCATATCGGGATCGGTCATGATTGTCGCAGGGTTGCTGTTCACGAGGATGACTTTGTACCCTTCTTCCCTGATGGCCTTACAGGCCTGACTTCCAGAGTAATCAAATTCGCAAGCCTGGCCGATGACGATGGGCCCTGACCCTATCAGCATTACGCTCTCGATGTCGGTTCTTTTCGGCATTATCCCTTCTCTCTGTTTGTCAGCATCATATTCTTAAATTTTTCAAATAGCCCATAGGAATCGTGGGGGCCGGGGGATGCCTCAGGATGGAATTGAACGGAAAATATGGGGAGCTTCTCGTGTTCTATCCCTTCTACGGTTCGATCGTTGAGGTTCACGTGCGTCACCCGAATCGGGTGTTCCTTGATCGAATCTACATCCACGGCGAAACCGTGATTTTCGGATGTTATGTATACCTTTCCCGTGGAGACTTCCTGAATGGGCTGGTTGGCGCCCCTGTGGCCAAACTTCAGTTTATATGTTTTTCCCGCAAAGGCTAGACCCAAAAGCTGTTGTCCGAGACAGATACCGAAGATGGGCACGCGTCCAAAAAGTTGTCGTATTTCTGTAATCGCGTACGGCACGCCTTCCGGGTCTCCAGGCCCATTACTGAGCAGTACGCCGTCCGGTTTCATGGCGAGAATCGTTTCAGCCTTCTCGTAAGCGGGCACGACTGTGACAGCGCATCCGACTTTTCTTAACATCCTCGGTATATTCATCTTGACCCCGAAATCCATGACCACGGCACGGAGGTTGGGCAACCGGGCCTCAAGGTTTTTAGCCTTGCGTCCTTTATTTGCGGTCTTGCTCGCTTGCGTCTTATGGCCGACCCCAGATTCCATTCCTTCCGTGTATTCATATGCCTTTGAACAGGTGACCTCTCTGACAAGGTCCACCCCGATGATGCCCTGCCAGTCTCGCGCCTTCCGAATCAGGCTTTCGGGATTCAGGTCTTTCGTGGATATGATGGCTTTCATGGCGCCGCGCACCCTGAGATGCTTTGTAAGCGCCCTGGTGTCGACCTCCTCTACGGCAATGATGTTATGTTTGGCAAAGTAGTTCTTGAGGTCGCCGCTCGCCCGGAAATTACTCGTGACCTTGCTGAACTCACGGGCAACGAAGCCTTCAACTTTTGGTCCCCCCGATTCCACGTCTTCATCGTTTACCCCGTAATTCCCGATGAGAGGGTACGTCATGGTCACGATCTGTCCTTTGTAGGAAGGATCAGTCATGATCTCCTGATACCCTGTCATGCTCGTGTTGAAGACGATCTCTCCTTGTTTTTCGCCCTCTATACCGAAACCCTTCCCTTCGAATACCGTCCCATCTTCGAGGGCGATGAGCGCTTTCATTTCTCCCCCTTGCATGCCGCCACGCATATGCCGCATATGTGGTGACCTATATTTCTCTCTTTTCTAAAGCGGTTCAACATTTCATAACATCCTTTGTGATCAAAGTGGCCTGCCGTCTCTTTTATGGCGGATGCGGGACAAACGGCGAGACAGGCAACGCACGCTCCGCAGTTCTTCTCAGTCGGTTTCCCCGTTAAGACCGGCATATCGGTGAGGACCGTATTGTACCTCACGTAAGCGCCGAAGACCGGATGAACGAGCAGGTTGTTCCGGCCTATAAAGCCCAGGCCGGCGATGACCCCGATGTGTTTGTGGGAGATATGCCCGCGCTGATTTTGCCAGTCGATCACCTGAGAAGCGGCAAAGGGCAGGGCACGGTAACCCCTGTTTTCGATCTCCCTTGAAAGTTGATACCCTATCATATCGAGCCTGTAGTTGAGCTGCCGGTAATGATGGAGGTATAGCTGTGTCGGCCCATGGGTGAGGGTGTCCATGACGCCCCTCGACAGGATGATCCCGAATGAAATGGCGAAGGGTAACATTCCCTTAATCTGGTTATCGAGATCCGTAAGCTCTTTGTCATAAAAGGACATATCACCGAAGCCAAAGACGTCTACCTTGTACTCCTTAAGACAGGCCGCTATTTCCTTGGTGCGGTTCTCCATATTTTTCAATAATCCTGGCTACCAGCTGTAATTCGCATCGTTGCGTTTGAAACTGCGAGGCGGAAACGACGTCGTATCCTTCGTATTTTCGGCTTCACTCTACCGGACTCAACATGCACGGCTATGCGGCCGTACCTACAGCACTCCCTTCTTCTTAAAATGGACCAGTAAGGCTGTGATGGAGGCAGGCGTAACACCGGGAATGCGGGAAGCCTGGCCAAGCGTGAAGGGCCTTATTTTCGTGAATCGCTCCACCACTTCTCTGGACAGACCCGATATTTCCCTGTATTCTGTGTCCGGAGGGATTTTCCTGTCTTCGAGTTTCTTGGTCCTCAGCACCATGTCCATCTGTCTGTCCGTGTAGCCACGGTATTTTACATTCAACTCGACCTGATATGCAATATCTTCTTCAAGATCATCGAACCCTGATTCGATGCGCTTGATCTCTTCAATGGTAACTTCCGGTTTTTTCAGGAGTTCTTCAAGGGTCGTGGGGTTCTTAATCGCTTGCATCTCTTTAGCCTTGAGCATCTCATTCGTTTCTTTCGTGGGTTTTAAACGTACGGAACGCAGCATCTGATGTGTTCTCTCTATCTTAGACCTTTTGTCCGAAACCCTTCTTACGCGCGCCTCGTCGACCAAACCCAGACGGTATCCTTTTTCGGTCAGCCTCAAATCGGCGTTATCTTCCCTGAGAAGGAGTCTGTGCTCAGCGCGGGACGTAAACATTCTATAAGGCTCGTCTACCCCTCGGGTAACGAGGTCATCGATCATGACGCCGATATAAGCTTCGTCCCTGCCGAGGACGAAATCTTTTCTACCGCTCACCCTCAAAGCCGCATTGACCCCTGCCATAAGGCCCTGGGCGCCTGCTTCTTCATATCCGGTGGTGCCGTTTATCTGGCCGGCAAGGAACAGACCCGCGATGCCTTTTGTCTCGAGCGTTGGGTAGAGTTGTGTAGGAAAGACAAAATCATACTCGATGGCGTAGCCGGGACGTGTGATTTCCGCACGCTCGAGGCCCTCTACGGTTCTCACCATGGCGATCTGAATATCGAGGGGGAGACTCGTTGAAAGACCGTTTGGATAATACTCCACCGTATCGAGCCCCTCAGGTTCTATGAAGACGCGATGGCGTTCCTTATCGGCGAACTTGACGAGCTTGTCTTCGATTGAGGGGCAGTACCGCACACCCGTGCCCTTTATCTTTCCCGTATACAAGGGCGATCTGTCAAAAGCTGCGCGAATCACCTCATGGGTTTTTCCGTTGGTATAGGCGAGCCAGCATGGCACAAGCCTGCCGGTGATCTTGTCCGTGAGGAAGGAGAAGGGCGAGGGTGGATCATCGCTCGGCTGGGCCTCCATCTTTGAAAAATCGATGGTCCTGCCGTCGAGTCTCGGGCAGGTACCGGTCTTGAGCCTTCCCAATTCGAGGCCAAGGTCTTTCAAGCTCTGTGCCAGCCCGAAAGAGGGGAAATCGCCCATTCTTCCCGCTTCAAATTGTTCGAGCCCGACGTGAATCAGTCCCCTAAGAAATGTACCCGTGGTGACGACGACCGCTTTTCCGGAAAATTTCTCGCCCCAGCTCGTTTCAACGCCGATCACCCTGTCGTTTTTTACAACAAGCCTTTCCACCACAGCCTGTCTGATAAGGAGGTTTTCCTGCCTCTCCAGACGTTTCTTCATTTTCAGGGCATACTGGGCCTTATCGGTCTGGATACGGGTAGCCCGGACAGCCGGCCCCTTCTTCATATTGAGCACGCGAAATTGGATACCGGTTGCATCCGTGTTGATCCCCATTTCACCGCCAAGGGCGTCGATCTCCTTCACAAGGTGTCCTTTCCCAAGGCCGCCCACAGCAGGGTTACAGGACATGTAAGCGATATGATCGAGATTGATCGTCAAGATAAGCGTTTTGGCTTTAAGGCGTGACGCCGCAAGGGCGGCTTCGCAGCCCGCGTGACCTGCTCCAATGACGATGACGTCGAAGTTTTCCATGGTCTTGTCGTACCGGATAAACGGTGCTACATTATAACAAGAATAGGCTGTATTTTCAAGAGCTTCGTGGAGGGTTGCTGCATAAGGACCGGTGATGGAGGGCGTTCCACACGTTCCGGTTCAATTTTTCCTGGCCGCATGTTACCATGTATTGAAATCCAAAAAAGGAGGGGCCCATATGGAAGAAATAGCGATTGGTAAAGTGGTGGGATATTTTGCAAAAATAGGGGTTGCGGCGATTCAGGTTACCGACAAGGAACTAAAAGTGGGCGATAGAATAAAGATTAAGGGCCATGTGACGGATTTTGAACAGGAAGTGGAATCAATGCAGGCGGAACACGAAAATGTGGACAAAGCAGAGGCCGGTTCCGATGTGGGAATTAAAGTAAAGGAGAAGGTTAGAGAGCACGATATCGTATATGTGGTGAGGTAAGGTGAGGCCACCGAAGGGCGGCAGTTGGTAGCTGACAGATCGCCGTTTGTGTGCTATAAAACTTAAATAGGAGGCATTGTCCGCCGGCGTTGGGCTTTAAGCCTTGACATCGTCTCCGGTATGCCCCGAACGTGTGAGGCGAAGCCTCTTAGCTCACAACGTGGGCGAGAAGGGGAGGCTCCGACAGCTCCGCTGGCGGAGGGGGCGACGCGAGCCCCATAAATGGAGGAACAAATGGAAGAGAAACGATTGGTGGAAAGGTTTAACGACGTATTCGTAAAAACTGTGCCAATTTTCGAAGACATAAAGAAAGGGTTCTTTGCGCTAAAACTGGACATGCTTAAGCGGAGCAAGAGGGAATTCAGGGATTTGCTCAAATCACGGGTCGGTTACGTGCAGGACATCATAGAGCAAAAGGAAAAGAGCGCCGCGCAGAAGGAATATTTGCTTCTTCTCCCCATGTTTCAGACAATGGCTTTAGCCATCGAGAACCTGATGAATAAAATGGAGACCAAGGTAGAGCTCAGCATCCTTTTCAGTGAAAAAGCCCTTGCCGAAATCGAAGAAATCTTTTCAATCGTGGAGGAGCAGTTCCGCGATACCAGGGATTACGTAATCACGGGGAATCCGAGGCTCAAGGCAAACATCAAGGCGAGCTGGGAAAAGATATTCAAGTTGACTGACGAATACGCCGTGATCCATCAAAACAGGCTTATTATCGGTGTGTGCATGCCCACGGCATCCTATCTCTACCTCGATATCATCGATTCCATCAAACGGATCGCACGGGGGTTGAGCGAGTTTTCGGAAAAGGTTTAGCATCTTTGGAAGTACGTCGCGACGCCCTGAGAGGGGCCCTCAAAGAACAGACCATAATCAAGCAAATAGCTGCGTACCCCTTTTCAGGCAGTGTGTATCTCGTGGGTGGGGCAATCCGGGAGATTCTGCTCGACAGGTCGCCCGAAGACTATGACCTCGCATTGACCCGTCAAGAAGACCTGACCAGGCTCGAAGCTCTGTTCAAAAGGCCGTGTTTCATGTTGGGTCGAAAGCCGATCAGAACCTACAGGATAATGGCTGACAGCGCATGTTTCGATGTTACCGTGGTCGAAGGCGCCATCGAGGATGACTTGAGGCGACGGGATTTTACCATGAACGCTATCGCCTATGATATAGGCAATGATCTGGTTATTGATGCGGTGGGCGGCATTGCGGATATCAAAAAAAGGGTCATCCGCTACCCGCAAAGGGAATCGATAGCCAGCGATCCGTTGAGAATGCTCAAGGCCATTCGCCATTTCTCGACGCTTAAGGATTTTACCCTGGATGGAGAGCTTCTCCGATCAATTGCTCAGTCCAAACAGCTGATACTCAGGGTGGCAGCAGAGCGGATCAAGTACGAAATGGACCGGATTATTGTGGCCCCGAATGTGGCGCAAGGCATAAAAACGCTTGATGAGACAGGGCTACTCTTTGAGATAGTGCCTGAATTGTTTGCGTTGAGAGAGCTCGACGTCGAAAAGGGATTCCTCCTTGAAACGCTGGGCCACACCCTCGATGGTTTCCGTTTTCTCCACCACCTGAATATGGAGGTGGGTCTTGACGACCTTATGCTACGAAATGTGGGTTACGCCTTTCTCTTTCACGATCTGGGCAAAGCGCAGACCTTCTCTTACGACGAGAATAAGGGTGCGGTTCATTTTTTCCATCATGAACGTTTTTCTCAGGAGATAGCAGGTCGCATTATGGAAAGGCTCAGATTCAGTCTACACGAGATGAGGGCAGTGCTCGCCCTTATTCAAAGTCATATGCGCATATTTTTGATCAGCAACGACCAGACCACGGAAAAGGCCATAAGACGGCTCATCTATAAAATGAAGGATATGACCCCGGCACTCATCGTCCATACGCTCTGCGATATGTATGGCAGCTCGGGTGGGGCGGATAACGATTCGACTGAGGCCGTCAGACGATGCTCAAAGGAGATCCTTCACGCCTATGATGAATCCTTAAAGGCGCCCCTTCCGAGGCTCATTTCCGGGGATGATCTTATCTCTCTTGGTTTTGCTCAGGGCCCTTTGGTCGGCAGATGCCTCAATGAGGTGTGGGAGAGGCAGATCGGGGGAGAAATCGTAGACAGGGATGCAGCGCTCGTTTACGCCAAGACTTTCCTTAGCGAGACAGGATCGTAACAATGAAGAGACAGATTACGTCATTACCCCTGCATGGCGGCAAAGCCCCGGCATGGCTCTTCGCAAAGATGAAGCGACTCTCTGCGGCCCTGATAGAAGTCATCGTCCTCGAATTCGGGCCGGAAGAGTTCTTGCGCCGTATAGCGGATCCGGTCTGGTTTCAAGCCATGGGATGTGTTGTCGGGTTCGATTGGCATTCAAGCGGTGTCACCACAACACTCTGCGGTGCATTGAAGGAAGGACTTCTGACCCTGGGCGATGAAATGCCCATTGCGATTTGCGGCGGAAAGGCAAAGCGAGCTATTGAGACGCCGAGGGACATCATGCTTTATGGTGAGAAATGGGCAGTGGATACGGAACATCTCGTGTCATTAAGTCGCCTCTGCGCCAAGATAGATAATACGGCGATCCAGGACGGCTACAATCTCTATCACCATACATTTGTCTTTACCAGAAGCGGCGAGTGGGCGATCGTCCAGCAAGGTATGAACACAGAAAAGAAGGACGCCCGTCGTTATCAGTGGCTCTCACGAGACAACCTCGATCTTCTTTCAGATCCTCACACAGGTATCACCTGCGACGGACGAGGCCCGGTTCTTGACTATACGGCGAGCCAAAGCTCGGCAGCACGCAAGTCTGCCGTCGATTTTGCGCGAGAAGACCCCGACACCATGGTAAAGGTCTGGAAGGATATTGCCCTTTCCATGCCCTCAAGGCATTATATTAGCTCGGGAGATTTTAACGAAAAGCGCCTTTTCAGCATGTTTCGTACGATCCATGAATCCGGGCCGGAGACTTTCAAGGATCTCATTGAGATTCGCGGCGTGGGACCGCGAACGGTCTCAGCGTTGGCCCTCGTCTCAGAGCTTGTCTACAAGACTCCGCCGAGTTTTGAGGATCCGGCGCGTTTCAGTTTTGCGCACGGAGGCAAAGACGGCCACCCCTTCCCTGTGGATAAAAAGACCTATGAACATTCCATAGAATTCCTTAAGTCCTGTCTGGACAAGGCGAAGATGGGCGATCGAGACAAGCTTGACGCCTTCAAACGTTTGTCGGAGCGCTGAAACCTGCATGGTACATGCGGGTAAGGAAGACACCCACGTCGCGGGCTCGCTCGCCTACCAAAAGGTTATGCAAGACTGACTGTCGGGACATCGCGCCAAAATCTGATACAGAGAAATGAAGCGTGAGAGGCTGCCCTTTTTGGTCTATTTGTTCATTCCGGTCAGAGCTTGAAGCATGTCGATGTTGACAGCAATAACTTTCCAGTTCCCCTGTGGTGACTTGGCCATTCTGAAAGCCACCGTGTCGCTGCCGCGGACCTTCACGGCCGCACTGTCGCCCCGTTGGGTGATGCTCAGGCCAAAGATGCTTACCTGGCTCACATTATCGAAGAGAGCACTGTGATCCGGGGAGGAGATGTACGAAACAATCTGGTCCCGCAACTGCTTTTTTAAGGACGGAAGGTTTTGCGTGATTATCCGTCTTGCGACGGTATTTTTTTCTGTGGGATCCGCCTTGTTGAATGTCTCCGTGAATGCATTCTCGATGAGCGCGTCTGTGTCAAGGTATCTGAGAGCGCCCTGGGCGTCATGTCTTAAGAGTGCCCTTTTGAACTGGTAGAGGTCGTAACGGGGGGCTTCCTTTATACGCACATAGCCTATGGCTGACCCGACAAGGATGCCCGCGAGTATCATCACCGTGAGATACGTGGTGCTTTGCTTGTGTGCACGCGATGATTGAGCCACATCCCCGCCTTGGCTTCGGTATTTCAGCGCGATGTCTTCTGAAACCGGATTGATGTGATTACCCAGTACCTCTCGTCGGTCTTTTGAAGGGTGATGGTGGTTCCATCCTCCTGTTCTACCATGGCGGTTTCCCCCTCAATGTTGATTGGCACGGTAAAAACGTTCCATTTGGTTACAGGCTTGAACAGAACCTTTTCCTCAGGGGAATCGATTTCGTGGATAATGCGTTTCTTGAGCGCCTCTTTGTCGCTCATTCGGGTGATCTCATCGGGCAGATAGCTTACAACACTATCCAGATCCAAAAATTTTTCGGCGGTCTCACCGCTCGAGAAAACCACGGCTTTTTTGAACTCGATCAAGGCGTACCGCGGCGTGCCTTTAAAGTAATAATATCCGTAACACAGAATGCCCACGACCACGGCAAAAAGAAGAAGCTTTGATATTGCACCTTCCTGATTTCTCGCCATCCCGCATCTCATGGCCCCCTCCCGTCTATGCTCAATTCAAGCTCTCCTACAGATTCAGCTTTGCCTTGAGAAGTTCGCCGAGGCTACCGAGACCATTTGAGGATTGCTCTTCTTCATGCGTCTTCTCCCTATACTGCGTGTAGGTGTCGCGCTCAACCTTTTCATCAACCTTGCTTCTGCTTAACACCACGCGGCCGCGTTTCTCGTCAATCTCGATGACAACGGCCTGCATCGGGGCTCCGGAAGGAAACATGCGGCTATGGTTTGTGCCCTTCAAGGTTCCCATTTCTGAATTTGGAATGAACCCGGTGAGACCGTCGCTAATTTTCACCAGGATTCCTGCGGAGATGACCCTTTCAACGATCCCGTTTACGAGTTCACCGATAGAGGGAAACGTGATATCTTCGGGGGCTATCTTTTGTTCCATGGAGAGCGAGATCCTCCGCTTTTCCGGGTTCACTTCAAGAACTCGAGCCTCAACGAGCTGCCCCACTGTGAGCACCTCTTTCGGGTGGTTGATGCGTCTGCCTGCGCCCAGTTTTGACACAGGGATGAGACCGTCTATCCCCGGTTCGAGGTTGACGAAAGCACCGAAGCTTTCGAGCCTGACAACGGCGCCATGTACGAGACTATCAGGTGGGTATTTCGTGAGACTGTTCAAGAAGGGATCGGGAAGGACGGCCTTGAAAGAGAGTGTTATTCGTTCACGTCCCCAGTCGATATCGATAATTCTTACGGTCACCTCGTCGCCGACGGCGAAAAGGTCGGATGGTTTTTCTCCTCTGCTCCAGGACATCTCGCTCAAGGGTATCAAACCGTCGACACCCCCCAGGTCCACGAAGACTCCGAAGTTCTGTATGGACCGCACTTTCCCGGTCACATCCATGCCCGGCTGCAGGCTCTCTTTAAAACGTTTGCGCTTAACCTCTTGCTCCTCTTCAAGCAGGACTCTCCTTGACAGGACAACATTTCGCCCGTTTTCCTTGTACTCGATGATCTTGAAGGGAAAAGTCTGGCCGATATACGAATTTGCTTCGCGGCTGCCTCTGAGATCTATCTGCGAAAAAGGACAGAAGCAACGGATCTTACCCGCCATGACCTCGTATCCTCCTTTAAGCTCGGCGCTCACCCTGCCATTTACCGGCAACCCCGCCTCATAGGCGTCTCGAATACCGCCGAGGTCTATTGTCGAGTAACCGCGGATAAGCGTGGTAAACTTTCTCATGCCGTTGGCGAAGGAGACGAAAAAGGCTTCAATCTCATCTCCCTCTTCGATGCTTTTTTGTCCACTCTCATCAAGGAACTCTTTGAGGTCCACAACGGCCTCGCTTTTTCCTCCAAGATCGAGATACACAAAATCCCCCGAGATGCCCGCTACTCTGGATTTTACCTTTTGACCGGGTTCGTATCTCTGGGAGGTTTTTGAGGATCTTTCGAAAAGTGCGGCGAAATTCTCTTCCTGCTCGGCGCTTGCATCATTATACGATTCTTCCTGCACGATCTCTTTCTGGGGTTGTTGATCCATGATTACTTGTTTCTCTCCTTTTACGCTCTGCGATTATTGTATGATGTTTTCAGTAATGTACACTTTCTTGCGAACGATGTCCAGTCCGGTTGTGGATGACCCATTTGACAATCATCAGGGTATGGCATAACATATTTTGGTTTTTCACCATTTCATTTCGCCACTATGGTGGCAAAAAAGGGAGGAAAAGGCAATGTCCTTTATGACAAGATTTCTGAGAAATACGGGGCTCACGGCGATTGCCGCCGTCAGCGTTTTAATCCTTGCGAGCCATGTAGAGGCAGAGGAGAGGATCCCGAAAGAGCCCAAGGAAAAACTCGGTTACAGCATCGGGGCGCAAATCGGTACGGACATGAAGAATTTTTCTATAGAAATTGATCCTGACATGGTCGCTCAGGGCATAAAGGACGCATTTGCCGGAAAGGTCAAGCTGAGAGACGAGGAAATAAAGGCCGCTATGGATGACGTGAACCAGGAGATACGAGCCAAGCAGACAGACAAGATCAAAGCCATCTCCGAAAAGAACAAAAAGGATGGAGAGCTTTTCCTCACCCAGAACGAGAAGGCGAGCGGGGTAGTGAAACTGCCGAGCGGCCTCCAATACAAGGTGTATAAAGAGGGCAGCGGAAAAACGCCCAAAGCCGACGATACGGTTGTTGTGCACTATAAGGGCACGTTCATTGACGGCACCGAGTTTGACAGCTCGTACAAACGCAACCAGCCCGCGGAATTCAAGGTGAATAGCGTTATCCCCGGCTGGACCGAAATTCTCCAGAAGATGAAGGTAGGGTCCAGGTATCAGATCTTTATCCCCTCGAATCTTGCCTACGGAGACAGAGGTTCCGGCCCCATCGGACCGAATGCGGTTCTCGTATTTGACGTCGAGCTTCTCGCGATCAAGTAAGGTTCGAGGGTGGACGTTCAGGCGAAATATGAGGCGCTGAGAGACGTTATTGGAAGACTGGGGAGCGCGCTCGTGGCCTATTCCGGCGGCGTGGACAGCACGCTGCTTCTAAAGACCTGCATTGATGTGCTGGGAACCGAGAACGTCCTTGCTCTTATGGGCACCGCGCCCATATTTCCGGCCAAAGAGATTGAGGAAGCCAAACGTACCGCGAGCGAGATCGGCGCAGCCTGCCTGTTTTTCGACACGGCGATTTTAGAGAATCGATCTTTCATTGAGAATACAAGAGAGCGTTGCTATCATTGCAAAAAGAATCTTCTTGCCAGAGCGGTGAGCGTTGCAGTCAAGAGAAATCTGACATACGTCCTCGACGGAACAAACTTCGATGATGTGGGTGACTTCAGACCGGGAGCCAGGGCGTTACGCGAAATGAGCGTTCGCTCGCCGCTTCTTGAGGCTCAGCTGACCAAAGACGACATCCGGGTTCTGTCCGAAAGATTCTCTCTTCCCACGCGCAAGAAACCTTCTTACGCCTGTCTTTCCACGCGCATCCCTTACGGAACCCCCATTAGCAGGGATCTGTTAAGAAGAATCGAATCGTCCGAGGAGTTCATTAAAAATGCGGGCATACCGCAGGTGCGGGTGCGCTATCACGGACATACGGCTCGGATCGAAGTGACAGGGCAGGATTTCGCGGCGCTCCTGGAACAGCGGGAGGTTATCGTGGATGCGTTGAAACGGTACGGTTTTATCTATGTTACCCTGGACCTGGAAGGGTACCGAACGGGCAGTATGAACGAGACGTGAACATCGTTCAGTCGGTCTTAAACCTTAAGAAGGATCTGTCCCCTATGAAGGCAATGGTTATAGACAGGATTTGCAATCTTGAGAAAGAGGTTGAACCTCTGCGACTTGTTGATATGCCGGTCCCAGTGCCGCATGATGGGGAAGTTCTCGTAAAGGTATCAGCGTGTGGTGTCTGTCACACGGAGTTGGATGAGATCGAGGGAAGGACCCCACCCCCAAGATTCCCTGTGGTACCGGGGCACCAGGTGGTCGGCCACGTTTCTTTAACCGGGAAGGGGGTTACAAAATTCAGGCCAGGCGACAGGGTCGGCATCGCATGGATACATTCCTGCTGCGGAAAGTGCAGGTTTTGCCTGGAAGGAAACGAGAACCTCTGCGAGTGCTTCGAAGCCACGGGCAGAGACGCGGACGGCGGCTACGCCGAGTTTACCGTTGTGCCGGAGAGATTTGCCTACCCCGTACCCGCCTCATTTGATGACATTCAGGCTGCGCCGCTCCTCTGTGCGGGCACTATCGGCTACCGATCGCTTCGGCTTGCCGATATGAGCGATGGCAAGACCATAGGGCTTGTCGGATTCGGGGCATCGGCCCACCTCGTTATTCAGATGGTACGGTACAAGTTCCCCTCGTCTAAGGTTCTTGTCTTTGCCCGTAGCGCTGAAGAGAGGGCCTTCGCAGAGAAACTTGGAGCTTATTGGACGGGGGATACCGTTGATGATCCGCCTGAAAGACTCGATTGCGCCATCGATACCACGCCGGTGTGGGGAAGTATTGTCCATGCTTTGAAGAATCTTGAGAAGGGAG
This sequence comes from Syntrophorhabdaceae bacterium, assembly GCA_035541755.1. Taxonomy (NCBI): domain Bacteria; kingdom Pseudomonadati; phylum Thermodesulfobacteriota; class Syntrophorhabdia; order Syntrophorhabdales; family Syntrophorhabdaceae; species Syntrophorhabdaceae bacterium. Next base: position 16,397 of record DATKMQ010000031.1, on the reverse strand, counting down.
GCAGGCTTGTCATTAACGCCATCAGAAAGGAAGAGACGGACAAAAAAGCGCTTCTTGCCATCGACTACGCCAGGCATCTCTGGCTCGAGAAAGAGATCAAGAGCGTGGCAAATGTGGCAAGCCAGGACGTGGCCGAATTCTTAACCCTGGCGGCGCAGATTCCCATCAGACCGGAGGTGGAGGTGTTCGGGCTTAAACAGGCGAACCGGGCCCTTTTAGAGCTCAAACAGAAGCATATTCGGGGCGCCAAGGTCTTGAAAGTGGCGTAAGTATCGAAAAGAAGACCCTTTCGCCCCTCGGATTGGTTTGCGGGTAACCGTGCCGAGGCATTTTTGGACAGTAGAGTGGCCGTAAGAGAGGAGCGTGAAATGCGGGAATTTGAAGTATCAGAGAAAATGCTTTCTGAGTGAAGCCAGGAGGGCTACCAAAGCCCCCGGTATGATAAGCCGGGAGAAAGTAAATGCCGAAGACGGGACTTGAACCCACACAGGCAAAATGCCTACTAGACCCTGAATCTAGCGCGTCTGCCAATTCCGCCACTTCGGCATCTGTTGTTATATTAAACTATATGGATATGATTGATAAGTCAAGAGGTGGATATGAAAATTTTCGAATCGCTGGGTGCGCTTGAGCGCTTTCCAAATCCGGTTGTCACCATCGGTAATTATGACGGCATACATATAGGCCATCGGAGAATCATCGCGGAGGTCGTTCAAAAGGCCCGGCAAATATCGGGCACGCCGATGCTCATGACTTTCTATCCTCACCCCCAGAGCGTTCTGAATCCCGAGGCGTATACCCGTCTTGTAACGCCGCTCCATCTCAAGAAGAAGCTCATAGAGACATCAGGTATTGAGGTCTTGGTGATCGTTTCCTTTGACGAAACCTTCAGGAATGTAGGCCCTGAGAGCTTCGTAAAAGACGTTCTCGTGAGCAAGGTGGGCGTGAAAGCCGTGGTCATCGGATATGATTTCAGATTCGGAAAGGCCGGGGCCGGAGATATCGCAATGCTCAAGAGACTGGCGGGTGAAAATGGTTTTTCCGTTGACGTGGTCGACGCGGTGACCATAGAGGGTGAAAAAGTGGGAAGCAACATGATCCGAAAATTGATCATGAACGGCGAGGTAGGCCGGGCGGCGATCTGTCTTGGGCGGCCCCACGTGATAGAAGGCATCGTGGTGAAGGGAGAAAAAAGGGGCAGAGACATGGGATTCCCCACGATCAATCTCGAAACCATTTCCGAGCTGGTTCCCAAGAACGGCGTATATGTGACGGAAGTTGAGGTTGACAACATACGGCTGCCTGCCGTGACGAATATCGGATTTAATCCCACCTTTGACGGGACAAAACTCCTGGTGGAAACCTACATTCTCGATTTTTCCGGCGACCTTTACGGCAGAGAGGTGGCGATCCATTTTCACGAACGCATACGGGACGAAATCAAGTTTGAAAGCATGGATGCGCTGAAAGAGAGGATAGCCAAAGATGTTGAAGTCACGCGGAGCCGATTTCAGTCGGTGAAGACGGGAGACTAAAGAGTCCGCTCAGGACGAGCCTACTCCCCGCTACCGGCCTTAAAAACATAGACCCCGCCGATAATCGGATCGCGGTCGTGTCTTTCCAGAAGAATCTTCAATGTGTGCTCCTGTAGCTTGATACCTTTGGGGATCAATTTTACCCCGCTGATCGCGTACACATCTTCGGCGATAACCATGCCTGCTTGAAGTTCTTCTACATGGATCTTGTATTTATTATGTGAAAAATCCTTATCGCTCTCAATGATAAACTCCGCGAGAGACATAGCCACGGCAGGGTCCAGGATTTTGTTCGACGATTGGCGTATTTGCTGGAGTATCTCTTCCTTGGTATGACCGGCCTTGGTAAGCTCTTCCTGGAGTACGATGGACCTTAAAATGGTAGCGCCGGCCGATATTTCCTTGGCAATAAGCCCGTCGGGAACGCCTGAGCCGTCATAGTTCTCCAGCTGATAATGTATGGAATCGGCCGCGGCCTTGAACCCGGAGATAGCGGAAACGATGAATGCCCCGATGGCCGGATATTGATTGAAAACCGTCTTTTCGTCAGGGCTTATCGTCCCGAGGAGCTTATTTGCAATATTATCGGGCAGCCCGATTTTCCCGATTTCATGTAGCTGTGCGCCGAATATGATCTTTTGCTTTTCGTCGATGGATAGCTTCATGGTTTTGCAGATATGTTCGGCAATCTGTTTTGCTATCTCAGCCCGATCGGAAGCCCCTGGAAGCCTGAAGTCGATAGTTTTGAGCAGGATCGCCGTGAGTTCCGTGAAATTACGCTCAAGAACTGCGTTTGCTTCGGCGAGTTTTTCCTTCTCAAGCTGTAATTCCTTTTGAAGCAGTTTAATCCTGAGAAAAGCCCTGATCTTGCTCGTCAGGATCACGGGGGTAGTGGTCTTAACTATATAGTCGTCGGCGCCGTGCTCGAATGCCTCAGTCTGGTGGCTGACCTCTTTTTCCGCGGTCAAAAGAAGGAAGATTACCGAGGAGAGTTCCTGGGTGCCTTTAACCTTCTTGCAGAAGTCAATACCGTTCATGACCGGCATATAATAATCGCTTATGATGAGATCGGGCCTGGTTTCGAGGGCAATCTGATAGCCCTTCGCGCCGTTTTCAGCTTCAAAGGTATTAAACCCGGGATATTTAGAAAAAAAGACGCTTAGCATCTTCCGGTAGGAGGGTTCGGCATCAACGAGAAGAATCTTGATGGGGGGTGTGCTCGTTTGATCTGTCTCGGTCATTTCTTACCTATCTCCGGCGCTACTTGTGGCTTTTGAGCCGCTACTTCGGGTTTTTGAGGAGCGATCCCCTGGACGGCCTGTTCCGTAGCGGCTGCGACGAGTATGCTTACCCGCCTGTTGGCAGAATCCAGAGGTTGGTCGGGGTGCTTGAGGTTTCTGTCGGCGTAGCCGCGGACCTGCAGGACCTGATCTTGCCTCACGCCGTTCGCTTCCAGGATTCTCCGCGCCGTATTTGCCCTATCAGAGCTCAATTCCCAGTTCGAATAATCTTTTCCCACGTAGGAACGTGCGTCGGTGAATCCTTCGATCATGATGTAGTTGTTCAGGCGACCGACCTCCTGGGCGACGAGTTTCAGGAGTTTTACTGTCTCGGGCTTGACCTGTGCGCTTCCCACGTCGAAAAAAAGCCCCGTAGAGTTCTCCACAAGCTCTATTCTAAGCCCTTCTTTCGTGACGGTAATCTGAATCTTATCCTTGAATTTATCGAATTCGGGGATAGCGGCAATGGCTTCTTCCAGCTTTTTTGCTTCAGCCTTCAATCGCTCCATCTCTATAGCGGCGTCGGAAGTAGGCGAGGGCGCTGTGCCCGAGGAACCATCCAAAATACCTCCGCCCTGGCCGTTTTCGAACACCCCGGGGTCCTTAAAATACGCCGAAATGGCCTGTTTTACGGCGTTTGACTGGCCTACGATCCAGAGCACAATAAAAAGGGCCATCATGGCCGTGACGAAATCAGCATAGGCTACTTTCCATGCCCCGCCGTGGTGGCCGTCATGCCCCTTTTTCTTCTTGACGATAATCCGTACGGGGGTCTGGTGGTCTTCGGCCATTATTTGATTCCTTTCACGAAGTTCTCCATCTCCTGGAACGTGGGCCTAAAGTCGCTCGGTATGGAGCGCCGGGCGAATTCCACGGACACGATGGGGTTGAAACCCTTTGCCAGAGAGATGATGCCGGATTTTATCGATTCATAGACCTTGGAGTCCTCTCCGGCCTCCAGGTCGAGATGGGTGGCCATGGGCTGGATGAAGCCGTAAGACAGAAAGATTCCGAGGAAAGTGCCGACGAGCGCGGCGGCTACCTTGTGACCGATCTCCTCAGGTGGCCCATTGATGGCCTGCATGGTAATAACAATACCGAGGACCGCAGCCACAATGCCGAGACCCGGCATGGAATCCCCTATCTTCTGAAGAATGGCGCCGGGCTTCATGCCTTCATCGTGATGGGTCTCGATATCGAGATCCATGAGTGTTTCGATATCATGCGGTGCAATGCCGCCGAGAACGATCAGTCTGAAGGTGTCGGTCATGAAGGAAATGATGTGATGCTCTTTAGTGATGTTGGGGTATTTTGTAAAGATCTTGCTGTTTTCCGGATGCTCGATATGCGATTCCAGGGCGATGAGGCCGTCTTTACGCGTCACTTGAAAGATCTCATACATGAGCTTTAAGAGATCCATGTGGAGCTGCCTTGTAACGCTCCCCCCTTTCAAGGATCCGATGACCTTCTGGATGATTTTGATAAGTAACTTTTGCGGGGCTGAAATGACAAGGGCTCCGAGGGCAGCGCCCCCGATGATCATCAGCTCGGCCGGTTGCACGAGGACCTTCATGGGTCCCCCTTCCATGATGAACCCTCCGATCACGGACCCGAGCACAACGATGGCGCCGATGATTACGATCATATATTATCTTCCACCTGTCCCCTGCAGGTAAGACACCTTACCGGCAGGGCTTATTTTTTGAACAAGGCAGGATGCAACCGCAGCTTACGCACCTTGCACGTATATTGTTTATCGGACTAGTACAGGAAAAAATAAGGGGTGGGGTCAGGAAATTACACGGGGAGGCCTAATTTCTGAGAAACGATATCTATCACTTCAGGCCTTAAACAGGCCCGCATCGCGGTAGACAATCTTTCCCCCCACCATGGTGAGAAGGTTCTTGCCTCTGAGCTTCCATCCGTGAAATGGGGTATTCTTTCCCCTGGAGAGGAATTCATTTTTGTCCACGGTCCATTTGATGTCTGTATTGAAGATGATAAGATCAGCCGGTCCCCCGACCGTGAGCTCGCCCGAGGGGAGATTAAGCATCCGGGCCGGATTGACGGTCAATTTTCGGATGAGCGCCTTTAACGGAAGCAGACCCTCATGGGTCAGTGCGAGCGATAAGGCCAGCGCGGTTTCAAAGCCCGAGATGCCGGAGGTCGCGATATCGAATTCTACCTCCTTTGAAGTGGATTCGTGAGGCGCGTGGTCCGTGGCGATGATATCGATCACGCCGCTTCTCAGGCCGTCGCGAATGGCCTTAAGATCATTTTTCGACCGAAGGGGCGGATTGACCTTGGCGTTTGTGTCATAGCCGAGCGTTGCTTCATCGGTCAGGGTGAAGTAATGGGGGCAGGTGTCGCAAGTAATCTTTCCAAACTTCTTTTTGGCCCTCTCGATGATCTCGACGCTTCCAGCGGTGGAGATATGGGTAAGGTGCATAGGGGCGTCCACATATCGGGCAAGGGCAATGTCTCTTTCCACGATGATCTCTTCGGCAATAGAGGGGGTTGGCTCTAAACCGCTTAACAGAGAGAAAAGACCCTCATGAACATATCCCCGCGCAAGGGTTTCGTCCTCACAGTGTGAGATGACCGGAAGATTGAAGAGTTTCGCGTATTCGAGGGCCCTTCTTAAGAGCCCGGCATTCTTGACCGATTTTCCGTCATCCGAGAGGGCGACAATGCCAGCCTCATACATCTCGCCAATCTCGGAAAGCTCCTCACCAGCTAAGCCCCGGGTAATGGAGCCGCAGGGTAAAACCCTGGAAGCCCCTCCGGACCGCGCTTTCTCAACAATGAATTCGGTAACGCTTTTGTTGTCGTTCACGGGCATGGTATTTGCCATGGAGACCACGGTCGTAAAACCGCCCTTGGCCGCCGCCTGTGTTCCTGTTTTGATGGTTTCCTTATATTCGTATCCCGGTTCTCTTAGATGGGCGTGGACGTCGATCAGCCCCGGGGCCACAATGTGGCCTCTCGCATCGATGACCTTCGTTCTCTTGTTCGTCTCACTGATATGTCTGTCAATTTTTTCCACGGTAGTCCCATCGATCAAAATATCGAACCTGCCGTCCAGGTCGTTCGCGGGATCGACGAGCCTCCCCCCCTTCACAAGAATCTTCATGATTCCCTCCCGGTGAGGAGATAGAGCACAGCCATCCGAACCGCCACACCGTTCTCAACCTGGTCGAGGATCACGGAGTAGGGACCATCCGCCACTTCATCAGCGATCTCGATTCCCCGGTTCATGGGCCCCGGATGCATAATAATCACATCTTTCTTTGCCCTCTCGATATGTTCTTTCTTGAGTCCGAATAATGTTGAGTATTCCTTCACGGAGGGGATGACCGACGCGCCGCCCCGCTCCTTTTGGATCCGTAGCATCATAATCACATCGGCGTCCTCTACCGCCCTATTCATATCGTATTCTTTTCGCACCCTAAGTGTTTCTATGCCGGGGGGGATCATGGTCGGCGGCCCCGAGCAGACCACATCGGTGTCAAAACGGGAAAGTGCGAAGATATTCGACCTGGCCACCCTGCTGTGGGCAATATCTCCCACGATGGCTACTTTGAGCCCATCTATCCGCCCCTTCTTTTCACGTATGGTATAGAGATCGAGAAGCGCTTGGGTCGGGTGTTCGTGGGCGCCGTCACCCCCGTTTATCACCGACGAGTCCATAATTTTGGCAAGCATGAGAGGCGCACCCGGCATATTGTGGCGTATAATAATTGCATCAGGCCGCATGGACTCGAGGTTTCTGGCTGTATCCCGAAGCGTTTCCCCTTTTACCGAGCTGCTTGTGCTTGAAGAGATATTGATCGTGTCAGCGGAAAGACGTTTTGCGGCGATCTCAAAGGACGTCCTCGTCCTGGTCGAAGGTTCGTAGAATAGGGTGATTACAGTTTTTCCGCGGAGCGTCGGGACCTTCTTGATGTCCCTTCGAGATACCTCTTTAAAGGAATCGGCGGTTTCGAGGATGAAAAGAATCTCCTCTTTGGAGAGTTCCCTAATACCGAGGAGGTCTTTTCTGGTCCATTTCATGATGATTTCTCGACCACGACTTCATCCTTGCCGTCAACTTCACCGAGTCGTACATGAACCTCTTCTCTCGCGTTCACCGCATAGGCGAGACCTGCGTAATCGGGATGCATGGGGAGTTCCCTGTCGCCCCTGTCTACAAGCACCGCGAGCTGGATCTTTTTGGGTCTGCCGAGGTCCATGATGGCGTCGATTGCTGCCCGTGTTGTTCTTCCTGTGTGGATCACGTCATCGACGAGGATAATAGTCATATTATTGACATCAAAGGCTATCTCCGTCTTTCTCACCTCAGGTGATTTCATGGTCGATATGTCATCACGGTACATGGTGATGTCGAGCACTCCGACGGGGAGCTTTATCCCTTCAATGCCCTTTATTTTGTTCTGGATCCGGTTTGCGAGGTAGACGCCTCTCGTTCTTATGCCGATAAGACAGAGCGCCCGAGAGCCCTGGTTCTTTTCCAGGATCTCGTGGGTCATCCTGTTGATAGTGCGTTCTATGGCGTTGCGGTCAAGAAGAACCTTTGTTCTCATCAGTCATCCATACGTATGGCTTTCTGTGCACAGCCATCAATACACGCCCCGCATTCGATACAGTCATCCGGCAGACGGACCGACACGGAACCCTCCTTGTTGGAGAGCACGTCGTAAGGGCATATCGTCACACATTCCCCGCAATCGGTACAGACGTTTTTTGTGATATAAGGCCGCACTCTGAAATACTACTATAAAGGGTTTCGGATGAAAAATCAACAACAGACCACTCTCCCGAAACCCTTGATTCTTAAGCAATACCCTTAAGGTTCAATAGGGCTTATTATCCTGCCATTCCGTACCCTCTGCCGGGCTCGTGCTCTCTTCCTTCTTGTCCAATTCTTCAAAAGGGATCTTGTCTCGTGCCGGCTTTTTTCTTTGGTCCTGTCTGGGTATAACAAAGGGCGGCTGCTTCTCTTCGACAGGCGCGGCCTGCGGAATGTCAAATATGGCCGCCGGCTTTTCCTCGGGCGCCTCCACCTGGATTTCTAATGGTTTTTCCTCCGACACAGTCGTCGGCATCCTTTCCATGACAGACTTGCCGTTGAATACGGCCCCATTCTCGACAGTCAGATAGGGAGTTTTCAGGTCGCCATTATGGGTGGACGTTTGTTTTAGAATGACCTGGTCCTGAGCGGTTACATTACCGGTAACTTCTCCATGCGACACAAGGGTTTTTGTGGCAATGGTCGCCGTCACTTTAGCGGTGGGTCCGACCACGAGAAGACCCTCCGATTGGATTTCTCCCTCAAAGATGCCTTTGAGCATGACAGAGGATTTGAACTTTATGGCGCCCCTGATCTCTAGATCGTCAGCAACAACTGTGGTTATCTTTTCTTCTTTAATTTCCTCTAAAACAGGAATCTCTGTTGCCATGCATTTACCCCCTTTGGGTTATTTTGCAGCCACACCTCGCCTCGCCTATTTCACGGTAATGTCTTTTGCTCTCATTGCGCAAGAACCGTTGAATACGGCCCCATTCTCGATAATGATGTTGGGCGTGGAAATATCACCGTTATGGAGAGATGTGCTCTTCAGGGTTACCTGCTCGTTGGCGACCACATTACCGGTGATCTCGCCATGGGAGATCAGGGTCTTTGTCGTAATTGTCGCCGCCACCTTGGCTGTAGGTCCCACAACCAGGAGTCCTTCTGAGAATATCTCACCGTCAAAAACACCTTTCAGCATCACAGATGACTTGAACCTGATGGTGCCCTTGATCTCCAAGTCGTCAGCAACAACTGTCGTGATGTCTTTTTCATCGATTTCTGATCCATTGGTTTTTTTCTCGACTACCATAGCTCCTCTCCTTTAGTAGTTAATTATTTGGATCATGCTTTGCGCATATCCATTGTATTTTTAGCTGCAACATACGTGCCACACAATATCCTGCTGTTTGCGATGTTCTTGCCGATAGTATGAGGGATTTAGAGAGCAATTGGGTTCAAGTCCCTCAAAAGATTCTTTCAACCTTCTTTTCGTCTCCCGTCTCGCTTTCTTCACGGGCTTCATCGTGTTTTCGCATATAAGAGTGACCGGCAAAAAAGGCGCCCTCCGATACGGTGAGTTTTGTCGTATGAATATCTCCCTCCACCGCACCTTCCGGTCTGATCTCAACAAATTCATGTGCATTGATATTACCTTCTATACTCCCGTTCACCTCTATGTCCCGTACCGTTATATCTCCTTTGACCGCGCCCGTTTTGCCCACGACCAGAGAATCGGCCGCAACATTTCCCTCGATGACGCCATCGACGCGCAACATCCCTTTGGTTGTCAATTCGCCCCTGATTGTGGAGTCTGGTCCAATGAGCGTCTCGAGAGGAGTTTGCTTCTTTTTCAGTATCACAGGGTATCCCCCAGGTAGGGAGCGGGATTCACCTGCTTGCCCTCTTTCCAAACCTCGTAGTGCACGTGGGGACCCGTGGAAGCCCCTGTTGAGCCGGACATGGCGATCTGCTCACCTTTTTTCACCTTCTGCCCCACGATCACATAGTTCTTTCGATTGTGAGCGTAGGCGGTGCTGAAGCCGTGTCCGTGCTCCAATACCACGATATAGCCGCTCCCGTTCGTCCAGCCTGAAAAACTTACGATGCCTGGCGCCGTTGCCTTTACATTCGTGCCCGGCGGTATCCTGATGTCAACACCTGTGTGCTTTATGACGTCGCCCGTGATCGGGTGCACCCTCATTCCAAACCCTGAGCTGATCACACCCTGGACCGGCCAGCCCGAAGGGGTTGCCATATAGACATCTTTCTGTTCGGCGATGAAGGCCTTTATTGCAGCCACGGATTCGATGGTCTCGTTCACCTGTTTCTTCAAGGCCTCAATATCCAGAGAGCCCGTATCCTGCAAGTCTGCCGAGTTTATTATGTCCTTCTTTGATTTCATGGCGAGCAGCTTGGAGAGCTCCGTGTTTGTTTCCTTAAGGGATACTATGGTTGATCTCAAGTCGCCGAACTGTCTCGAAAAATAGGAGAGCTTATTCCTCATAACATAGTAATCAACCATTTTGAAGCCCACGGAGATAACGTAGATTGCCCCGGTTATCGAAAGAAGGCAGCAGACAGCGAGCCCTATCAAAGATACTTTGAGCTTGAATGGTCTTGTGCGTGAATGAGGGACGACCATAATGGTAACAGGTGTCATACACCTCTTGAGAAAAGGTCGGTAATTCATTCCTAAATCTCCCCTATCCGTGACACTCTATAATGAATCAAATGTGTTGTCAAGCCTTTCTCACGGCAAATCGGGCGACACGAAAGGTCTCCAGGAATGTAAGATGCGATGATTACGCGAGTCTTGTGAAGTCACCGCCCCGCTTAAGGGGTATGGTGATAGAAAAGAGGGTCTTTCCGGCGCTTATCTTTTCCATTGCTTACCCCATGGTATTTATACGAGAAATGTGATATATAATAATCTGCATAGCTAATAATCTTCCTGCCGGCGAATCAGTCGTAACAGTTTTGAACGGGTTTTTTGCGGTTGCAAAGATCAGGAGCCACAAATGGAGACATCATATTTTATTCACGATGAACTGCCGGACAAGCGGCGCTTGTCCGAACGCTTGAGGCAGGAAGATGGCGCTATGGAGTCTCATGAAATTCTGAAAGCAGAGCCTCTGCCGGATGCGGCCGAGCCATTCCTGCGAAGAGGCCCGCGCGAGCACTTAAAAGAGGCAAAAAAGGCGCTCGCTGACGGATACAGACCGAACAGGGATCCCATGAAGGCCGCCTGGGGCAGGGTGGCTCAGGCTGAACGTCACTTGAGGGCAATTGATTCGAGGTCCAAAGCATATGGGGAAGCTCGAAGCCTTATGAAAGTAGTAGCCACCAGGAAAAAGGCAATCGAGAAGGTGTCCGCGGCTCTGGCTAAGCGTCTTATGATAAGACAACGCGAGATGCTGACGGACGAGTTCGAATTTTTCTATCTCTCAAGAGGTATGGATGCACGCATTGTTCTTACGGGCCCGGAGAAAGCCCATCTGAGAATGGAGTGCCCTCATCTATCTGAGGCCTTCGTTCACAGAATGGTGAATGATACTGATTTTCTCGTTTATCTCGGAAGGGCCGGATTCGTAAGGGTGACCCTTGGAGACGGAGAAGGGTTTGTTTGGACGTATCAGTTCAGTTCGGAAGAAGTTTAGGAGAGAATATTCTATAAGGAGGACCTGTGTTAATAGGAAAGGTTATAAAGAATTCCAAAGAACGGCTTATGGTAACGGTTACAGAACAAAAAGGGGCTAAAGTGATAGACCTCAGGGTCTATAACATTATTAATGATGGAGAACTGGTGCCTACGGCAGACGGCCTTGTTCTTCCGCCCGAAAAGGTGGAGCCGGTCATCGAACTCTTGAAGCAAGCACAGAAGACAATTTTGGCCTCGTGAGAAGAGCGAATTCGGCGCGCCGGTTTCTTTTAGTCGTACTGACCATGAAAACGTGAGGAGGCGGTCTTGTCAAAACCATTTAGGAGCGACAAAAGAAGGAAGGAACTCTTGCGCTTAAAGAAGCAGGAGGAGAAACGGCTCAGGCGTTTCGGCAAGAAAGAGAACGCAGATGAGAGCCCCGTGGACGAAGGCACGCAGGCCCCCGATTTGGACGCGTCAGAATCGGCTCCGGAAGCCGAAAAGCCCGAGGCTTGAAAGAAAAAATAAATTTTTTTAATAAAATCTTGACCTTTGTGTTTATCTGTGAAATACTTAACATGAAGTTTCGGAAATCGCTGTTGTTTGTGAAGCATAACTTTTGGCTGTCCTCACCATAACACAGTTCCGTAATCTTCAACATTTTTTTAAAGGAGGTTTTATTTTATGGCGAAAGGAACTGTCAAGTGGTTTAATGAAGCCAAAGGTTTTGGTTTTATTACGAAAGACGATGGCGTTGATGTCTTCGTCCACTACTCCGCAATTCAGGACAGCGGATTCAAATCACTTTCAGAAGGCCAGCAGGTGAATTTTGACGTTGTTCAGGGTCCCAAGGGACTGCAGGCGACAAACGTCGTAAAATCGTAAGCCGATACGGGGAGCCCGGCGTGCCGGACTCCCTTTACTCCATTAAGATATTCCCCCTCGAAACGCTCTAAAGCGCAGGACGGGTAGGTTTTGCGTTCAGTGCGGTCGCAGCACAATGATACCCGGTTTATCTGAGATGTATCCCGAAAAATCCTGATCCACAACCTTTCTCGCGGATGGCGCCGAGGAAGCGTGGCGCAATAATATCTGAGCACCTTTTCTGACAATAATGCCTACGTGGGAGACATCGAGGCCGGCAGAGGCCGAAAAGAACCCCACATAATCGCCGGATTTGAGGCGAACGAGCACTGAGTCGTCCACGGCCGTGGACGGAACGTAGGTTAATTCTCTGTCGAAAGGTTCGATGCCCGCCAAATAAAGCGAACCGTCATCTTTCACGTTTAATGTTTTTGTAACGCGCTGAGTCCCGGCATGACCCACACGCACGGTAACATCCGACACGAGGTCCCTGTTGTACTCCCGCCAGTCTGTGAAGAAATGATTTCGCGTCAGGTAATTGACGAGACCCTTCTTGTACCGAAGAGCCCGCAACCTGTCCTTCATTTCGGCAAACGAAGAAGACAGACGCATCGCCTCTACCGAGTCGAGGAATGTGAAGCAGTCAAAAGCCGTGAGATTAATGACCAATGCCTCCTGGGTGGATACGTCACCGATGAGGGTCGATTCCTTATAAGGAGCGCCCAGAAAATGCTGAGAGAGAAAAACGATACGTTCGCCAATCTCCTCCATTTCCGTTGCCCGGGTGAGGAGCCTGTCGATCGCCCGACCCGTCCATTTTCCCAGTACCAGTGAGTCGCGCATATCTGATTTGTTAGCCATCGGGGTAGTCCGTTCGCTTTTTTCTCAAGCTTACCATATAAAACAAGAAACTCAGTTAAGATTTTTGCTATAATCTCTTCCGTGCGGCTCACCGATGGAAGGCTTCAAACGGCAGAATTCATTACACGACCAAACACCTTTGTGGTCGAGTGCGTAATGAAAGGAAGGGTTGTACAGGCGTATCTGCCCAATCCTGGCCGGCTCTGGGAGCTTCTCATACCGGGCGCTACCCTCCTTCTCAAGCCAAACCAGGGGCACGCAAGGATTTCCTATACCGTTCTGGCTGTCGAAAAGCGAGGTGTGCCGATCATGCTTCATACACACCTAACCAACGATGTCGTTGAGATGCTCCTTAAGAAGCATCTCGTGCCTGGTCTCGAACGTGCCCATATGGTCAGACGGGAAGTCTCTTTCGGCCACAGCAGATTTGATTTTCTCTTAAAGGTGGACGGTCGGGAGTTTGTCCTTGAGGTGAAGAACTGCACCCTCTTTGGCCGAGAACTCGCGATGTTTCCCGATGCGGTAACCGAGCGCGCGAGCCGTCACCTCAACGGGCTTCTCGAGCTCACAAAAAAGGGCCACAAAGCGGGTGTGCTTTTCGTGGTTGAGTGGCCCTATGCGCGCTACTTCATGCCTGAGTACCATACGGACTATCAATTCTCCCAGATCTTTCTCAAATGCCGTGATGCACTCTATCTCAAGGCCATAGGGCTCACCTGGCTGAAAGATCTCTCCCTTGTTCCGCGTGTATCCGAACTCACGGTACCCTGGGCGCTCGTTGAAGAGAAAGTTCGCGACAGTGGGTGTTATATTGTCGTGCTTCACCTTGAAATGGATGCCGACATCGTTATAGGGGCGCTCGGGAGCATCTCATTCAGAAAAGGGTATTACCTCTACGTGGGTTCTGCAAGAAGGACTCTAACGAAACGGATTGAACGCCACCGGCGCCTTCACAAGAGACTTTTCTGGCACATCGATTACCTTCGGGCGCGCGCGTCTTTCCATAAGGCCCTCGCTATCCGCACATCGGACGATATAGAATGTGCGTTGGCCCGGGATCTCCAAAGGATTGCGGACTGGTCCGTGGCGGATTTCGGCTCTTCGGACTGCGCCTGCGAAAGCCATCTCGTTGGCATGGAGCATAACCCCATTTTATCTCCCCTTTTCATTGAAATACTGTATAATTACAGAATCAGATCCGTAGAAAAAGAGTTGGACCATGCCCGTTATTGATGTTCACACGCACGGCGTCGGTGGGTACGAAACAAAAGGCGCCGGACCCGACGATATTATCCGGATTGCCGAAATCCACGGCTCTTACGGGATAGACGCCGTAATTCCGACGATTTATTCATCTTCGATCAAGCGCATGAGGGCTGACATTGCCGCGGTAAAGAAGGCAATGGAAATGCAGGGGTCAGGGGTCGGGGACAGGGGATGGGGAAGAAAAAAGTCCTCAAAACCTCAAACAAAGAAGATGAAACCCGCTACGATTCTGGGCGTGCATCTTGAGGGGCCCTTTCTCAATCCCGTGCGTGCGGGGGCTCTCGACGCACATTCTTTTCTGCCCGCCAGAATATCTCATTACAAAGAACTCATCCAGGGATTCGGCGATATCGTGAAGATCATAACCGTCGCGCCCGAGCTTAAAGGCGCCACAGGGCTTATCAAAACAATAACGGATACCAGCGTGATCGTGAGTATGGGTCATTCGGATGCAACATACGGCGAGGCTGAAGCGGGCTTCAATGCCGGCGCAAAAGGTATAACACATATCTTCAACGCCATGCGGCCTGTGCATCATCGCGAGCCCGGGATAGCAGGTTTTGGCCTCACGAACCCGCATATTTATGTAGAGGTTATCGCGGACCCATTTCATCTGCATCCAAAGACAATTGAATTGATCTTTGGCGCGAAAAAGCCTGACAGGATCATCATCGTGTCCGATTCTGTGAAGGCAGCAAAGAAAGATGCCTGCACACTGGGCGTCGCAGATAGAGCGGGAAGGTTACTTGGCGGCTCTACGCCCGTTACCGAATCAGCCCGATATCTTGTGGGGCTTGGATTTCCAAAGAAGATTGTTGAACGGTGTGTGAGCGTGAACCCCGAAAGATATCTCGCAGAAAGCGGTCTAAGAGGTATTAGAACAATCTGTTCTTAGGTTGAGGTTACTTAAGAACCCGCCAATCAGACTAATATTAATATCGTCATAATTGCAAATTGGGATTACACGTGACTTCATCCGGTTCGGTAATGCTGAAGAGCCACCATCGTGAGCCCTTACGTCCCCGCCGCGGTTGTCTCTCGAAATAGATTTTCATGACGCCCGCTCCTGGCATACCGACCTCATACCAGTGTTTTCGTACGTACAGCTCCTCACTTCCGTGACGGCACCTGCCTGTCTCATGCCAGATGCGCAACACATTAGCTACCTCGATGGTAGCCCCTCGCCAGATGAACTTAAGGGGCAGGCCGGGTTCTCCTGCCGCCATGCGTAATGTGTCGCAGGTTGATGTGATCGGCCTTATAGGTTCGCTGATCAAGCGTTCAGACATGGTGGTTCAGGCTCACACTCCCCGTTCGATTACCCCTGATTACCGGTACGGGTTGACTCTATCAACTTATGGAGAATCTCTATCTGTTCCTGTTGCGTGGCGAGCAGGTCCGCCCACTGTTTCTCCCGCAGGATATCTATCTTCTCGTGCAAAGACATAATCTCGAGTTCAGCCTTGAGATTCACTTCGTAATCATGCTCGGCGTCTACCCTGTCGTTTGCTGCCTGCCGGTTCTGTGACATGAGGATCACAGGCGCCTGGATAGCTGCAAGCATGGAGAGCACCAGATTCAACAGGATGTACGGGTATGGATCAAAGGAGCTTTTCCATCTGATGAGAAGAAAGGAATTGAGCGCGACCCACAAACAGAGAACTATCGCGAACGAGACGATGAACGTCCAGGAGCCACCAAACGCCGCCACGGAATCGGCAAGACGCTGGCCGAATGTGAGTTGAGCCTGACGCTCCTCATGGGCATTCCTGCTGACATGAAGACGCTCTGCAAAGCGCCGGATCACATTCTGTTCAGCCGGACTCAGAGATTCAAATTCCCTGTGGAGCAATCGCTTGGCTACCGCATAGATATCGGGGTTCATATTTCCTCCATTTCGCCTATGACAATTCTTTGTCTTTCATATTACCAACAATTTGTATCCGTTTAAGGGAAGTATTATACAATCGTCAGGGGAAGACAAGAGAATTATTCAGGTCACAAGACGAAATGAATGCGAAATGGTCAATACTCTCTTCCCTTACGAGCAAGGACGATCCCTCTCTCGCCGTGTTCGAGACTCGAAGAATCGATAATTCTGTACGTCAGAGCAAGCGGAACGAGTGGCCGTGAAATAAATCTGACGCCTATCAAGTGTTCCAGTCTTCTTAGGCCGAGGAAAGTTTCGATGCATAACGAGGAAGCGCGGCGGAGGGAACCGGAAGCATATCGTGTATATGTTGAGGATTCACGACGTCGAAGCTGACGTAGGAAGGCGCGAAAATCTCCTTGGCCTATAAATAAAAAAATGGCCTGCGTCATCTCCCGCAGGCCATTTTTATTATGAAATTACTTACCCTTCAATTCCCTAAACTTCGCGG
>DATKMQ010000030.1 GCA_035541755.1 Syntrophorhabdaceae bacterium | reverse complement strand
AGGATATTTACTAATGCGTTTGACGTAAGCGAAGAAGTATATGAGTGGATTGGGCAAAACAGATCAAACGTGGGCCTTAAGGTGAGTATAGACGGGATTGAGGAGGATAACGATAAAAGAAGGGTGGATTTGAGCGGCACGGGTACATATAGCACCGTCATTCAAAATTTGAAACGGCTGATATTGACCCATGCCGAGTGCGACGTTATTACGGTGTTGAGCAAACTAAATCTCTCCAACATTGAGAGATTTGTGCATGAAATGGCTGCTATAGGAGTGAAAACTATCACGGCGAATATCTTTTGCGGTCGCACCGAGGATGAGCGGTTGATGGAGCTTACCGAAGGTGATAAGTTTGAAGCAATACGGAGAATGGAGGCGGCGTGCGAGATATACGGCATGGAATTCGACGGTGAATGGAAATTCGCAGTAACACAGATGATCACGGGGGCGCATTTCTCCTGCCCTGCGGGCATAACGCAATTGGTCTTTTCCGCGGACGGGGTTATCTACCCTTGTCAACGATTTGCCGGAACCGAGATGAATTTCGGAACATATGAAGATGACTTCTGGGAGAAATTGCTCCACGGCCGGTGTAACCACTACGACAGCTGGGCCGCAGACCTTTACGGCGCTGCGATAGAGAGAACCCGGGAAGAGAAGACCGACCTTACAGGCTGGAGCTGTCCTTTTCTGCCTTTTTTACGTGGAGAATGCGTGGGCAAGAACCTGGACAGCGAGTTCAATCAAAATCTTCTTGAATATTACGTTACCCGCCCTTTGAGCAGGATACGTTCGAAATCACCGGTTGATTGTTCGAGCCATTGAGCCTTTCTTCCCCGCAAAAGCCTGCGTATTTGGCTGGGGGATGTTTGAGACGAGGGCGGATGGAATCTGGCAGAGAGACCTGATGGATTGGGAGAAACTCTACTCAACTGCACGTAAAAGGCCCCGCGGTGCTCCCGCGAGGCCTTTTACGTGCAGTTACGATTCGCTAAATCAGGCGACCTCTTTTTCTTTCGCCTTTCTCACCACGGCCCGCTGATCTTCAGGCAGAGGAGGCGGAACGGGTGCACCCACGATCTTGGTTACCGCCCTGAACTTTGGCGGGCATACCTCGAAACAAGTCCCGCACTTTATGCACTTCTCTTGATCCACGATATGTATCTGCCCCTTGGCGCTGATAATTGCCTCAACCGGACATCTCCTGGCGCAGGTCATGCAGGCCTGGCATTTCTCGGGGTCGATATAGTAGGCGACCACTTCGTTAAATAACTTGTCTATCTCTTCCTTTGTAAAGACCTGTTCATATCGATCATACTCTTCATGGCTTTCGGGGCGTGTCGCCAGCTTTTCCCGCTTGGCCACTTTGATATAGGGAACCAATTTTGTGACCTCGGTGAGTTTGGCGTTGAGCGTCTCTCTGTCCACACCTTCAGCCTGGCCCAAGGGCCCGATCTCCTTTATCTTTTTGACAAAATCGTTCACGCTTTCAACGAAGACATTGGCCTCGGCGCCGGACATAAACCGTATTCTCAATCGTTCCGGGTTGATCCCTATATGTTCCAATATCCTTCGATACAGGAGCACGGTATTGAGTGTATGGAAATTGCCATGCGTAACATAGTTGCACTCATTAAGATGGCAGGAACCGATAAACACCCCATCCACGCCTTTTAAAAAGGCCCTGAGTATGAATTCCGGGTCAACCCTTCCGGAACACATCACGCGGATGATTCTCATTTCAGTTGTATATTGCAGTCTGGAAACTCCAGCCAGGTCAGCGGCTCCGTACGCTCACCAGTTGCATGCAAAACCGACTACTTTGGGCTTGAACTTAAGTCCTGCACTCATCCGTTCTCATCTCCTTTCTATTAAACCGGTGGCATCCCTCACGCGGAGGTTGCCCCTCTTTTATTTGGCCGCTAGAGCGTCAATCTGTTCGGTGATTTCTTCTTCAGGGATCACCACGTCAATCTCGGCCAGCACTTCGTCGTCTGTATAGTGTCTCAATGAAATGGCACCTGTGGGACACTTTGCGTTGCAGAGGCCGTCCCCCTTGCAGAGGACAGGATTCACCACAACTTTCTTGCCCTGTTTTGTTTCGCGAAGCTCCAGGGCGCCGTATGAGCAAACCTCAACACAAGCCCCGCATCCCATACACCTTTTCTCCTCCACCTCGCAGACAGAACCCGAGGCGACGACGATATCGTTGGAGAGAAGTGTGAGCGCCCGGCCTGCTGCCCCATAGGCCTGATTGATCGTCTCCTGTATGAACTTGGGGTAGTGGGCCATTCCGCAGAGATATACGCCGTCTGTGGCAAACTCCACGGGCCGTAGTTTGACATGGGCTTCCTTGAAGAAGCCATCGGGGCTCAATGTTACTTTGAACTGGTTTGCCACTTCCTTGGTAGCCGCTGAAGGGACAACGGCGGCAGCGAGCGCCACGATGTCCGCATCGATCTGCAATTTTGCATCGAGTATATAGTCTGTGGCCGTGACTTTGAGCACGGGACGTCCGTCTTCTTCACCTTCGCCCGGCTCCACGGTCGGCGGATCTTGCGGCTCGTAGCGGATGAACTTCACATCTTTGTCCGCGGCTTCCCGGTAATAATCCTCTTTGAAGCCGTAGGTCCTCACATCTCTGAAGAGGATGTATATGTCCATCTTCGGATTCTTCTCTTTGAGAAGAAGCGCATTCTTCACTGACTCACTGCAGCAGATCCTGCTGCAGTAATTTCTGTCTTCGTTTCTGCAGCCCACGCACTGGATCATGACCAGGTTCTGGGCGTTCATTACCTTTTCGTCACCCGCAAAAATCTTCTCTTCGAGCTCAATGTGGGTCATGACCCTCTCGTCCTGACCGTAGAGATATTCGGTGGGGGTGTAGAGATCCGAGCCTATGGCGAGTACGGCAGCGCCATGCTTTATCTCAGTAGTCCCTCTGTCGGATTTCACGGTGGTCACGAAATTTCCCACGTAACCTCCGGCCTGGGTGATCGTCGCGTTCGTATAGATATGTATCAGGGGATGGCGATAAACCTTGTCGGTCAGCTCTTTGAGATAGGCCTGAACATCGAGCCCCTCAAGTGTCGTATGGATTTTTCGAGCCATGCCGCCGAGATCGTTCTCCTTCTCAACGAGATAGACTTCGTGTCCCTGGTTTGCAATCGAAATCGCGCAATTCATGCCGGCTATACCCGCTCCGAGAATGAGCGCCCTTTTGTCCACGGGCAGATCAAACTCCTGCAGCGGCTTTAACTGGCATGCGCGGGCGACCGACATCCTGATGATGTCGTGGGCCTTTTCGGTGGCCTCTTCCTTTTCCTTTGAGTGGACCCAGGAGTTATGCTCCCTGATATTGGCCATTTCGTAGTAATACTGATTGATGCCCGCCTCGCGAAGTGTGTCGCGGAATAACGGCTCGAGCGTTCTGGGTGAGCACGCTGCCACGACTACCCGGTTGAGCCCCTTCTCGTTGATCATATCTGTTATTTCCTTGGCGGAATTAGTTGCACACGAGAAGAGTTGTTCCTGGGCGTAGACCACATTCGGCAGAGTCTTGCAGTATTCGACCGTTCCGGGTACATTGACCACCCTTCCGATGTTGGCCCCGCAGTGGCACACGAAGACACCGATCCGCGGTTCTTCCTGGGACACATCTTTTTCGGGCGGATAGACCCTTTCCTTGGAGAGATTTCCCCGCCGGTAGTCGAGAAGCTCGCCGATCTGCGAGCCCGCGCCGCTGGCGCTAAAAACGGACTCGGGGATATCGATGGGTCCCTGGAGCGCGCCGCTCACAAAAATACCCGGCCGGTTCGTCTCCATGGGATTTAGCGGATTGAGCTTACAGAAATCATGCGACTCAAGTTCGATGCCGTATGTCTTGACAAGGTTATCCACGCCCACCGGGGGATTCATACCGATCGACAGGACCACCATGTCGAATTCTTCTTCTTTCACCCCCTGGTCGGGGGTGGAATACCGCACAGTCACGTTCTTGGTTACCGGGTCCTCTTTCACGATAGTTGTGTAGCTTCTGAAGAAGCGGACGCCGGGAAGCTTCTCCGTCCTTTCGTAGTAACGTTCAAAGTCTTTGCCGTAGGAACGGACGTCGTTATGGAATATAGTGCATTTCGCCTCTGCATCATGATCTTTCGTGAGGATTACCTGTTTCTGTGTATAGGTGCAACACACGGCCGAGCAGTAACTGTTTCCACCTTCGATAACCTGTCGGGAACCGATGCACTGTATCCATGCTACGTTATGGGGGTGCTTGAGATCAGAGGCGCGCAGTATCTCGCCTGCGTAAGGCCCGGTTGAGCACAAAAGCCGCTCATAGTCCATGCTCGTTACCACGTTCGCGAACTCCCCGTAGCGATACTCTTTCCTTACCTTGGGATCGAAGGGCTCAAAACCGGGAGCCAGAATAATGGCCCCGACATTGATCTCCTTTTTCTCGGGCGCCTGTTTCAAATCTATGGCGTTATTCTTACAGACCGCTTCACAGATGCGGCATTTACCCTCTTTCAGGTAGAGACAACTCTCATCGATATAGGTGATGAGAGGAATCGCCTGGGCAAAATAGACGTGGACCGCCTTGTTCATCGATATCTCCTGATTGTATTGATCAGGATACTTCACGGGGCAGTATTCCACGCACACAGTGCAACCCGTGCACTTATCTTCCAGGATATACCTGGGCTTCTTCGTAAGCGTTACCTTAAAGTTTCCCGCTTCACCCTCTACACCGTTGACCTCGGTATAGGTGAGTACTTCTATGTTTGGATGCCGGCCGACCTCGACCAGTTTAGGTGCGAGAATTCACATCGAACAGTCGTTGGTCGGAAAGGTCTTGTCGAGCTGGGCCATGTGGCCGCCGATACTCGGCGCTTTCTCGACCAGGTACACCTTGAAACCAGCGGTGGCAAGATCGAGGGAAGCCTGAATACCGCTGATGCCTCCACCAACGACCATGACATCCCCAAAATTGCTCTCTCCAAGACTCTTACACATTTGTTGTATATTGTTTTTGAGCGGCAGTACGTTTTCCACTTTCTATCACCTCATTTCCGGTTTTATTTAAATCACTTCCTGTAAAATCTCCGTGATATCCTTTATCTCAATGTCGTCAGCGTGGTTCGTGACGAGCCTCGAGTCCTCAAGTGCAAACACACAGTAGGGACACGCGGTAGCGAGCACCTGTGCGCCAGTCCTTACGGCCTGTTCGACTCTGAGGTTCGCGAACCGCTCGTTCTTTTCTGTCTCCATCCAGGCCCTGCCTCCGCCCATGCCACAGCAGAGGCTGTCTTCCCGGACTTCGGCCATCTCGGTAAGGGTGAGCCCCGGAATCTTCTGCAAGATTCCCCGGGGTTCGTCAAAGACGCCGTTATGTCTTCCCAGGTAACAGGGATCGTGGTAGGTGACTTTCCTGGCATATTCTTTGGTAATCTGAATCCTTCCCTCGTTGATCAGTTCATAGATGTACTGGGAGATATGGACCACTTCAAAA
>DATKMQ010000029.1 GCA_035541755.1 Syntrophorhabdaceae bacterium | reverse complement strand
GTTTCCCACGGGCGAGACGATGCTTGTGGGCGGCGGCGGTGTACCCGATGAATCATACGACATTGGCCGCTGAGTGCTCGCTTCGGTTCTGTGGCACGAGGGGATCCGCAGACTGGACTACGTGGCCCTCTCACACGTTCACCCCGACCATGGGCTCGGCTTTGATTCATCCTTCGCAATTTCGACCTGGGTCCTTTTGGACGAGTGGAGTCAGCACGATAGAGCGGCAGGGAAGGAGCAGCCGTTCCCGCAGCGAGGAAGGCCGGGTTATTCATAGCCGGCTCTGTGAAATCGCGTTGAAGCGGAAGATAACTATTCGGACGTTTCCCGGTCTGTCGCAAGATGTGCAAGTCGGCGGGGTCCGAATACGCCTGCTCCATCCAACTCTCGGTTTTCCGGGGTCCAAGCTCAAAGATGACCTGAACCAGGTCTCTCTCGTACTCGACATTACGTATGGTATTTATTTGCTAGGTACATGATTTATCTATGAAAGCTGTAGAACAGCATCATATGATCTACAGATACAAACTGTTTGGATGGTCCATCGCAGAACGCCTCATAGGAGAGCTGTACGTAACAAAGCCCATTTTTCTGCGTGATTTTGAATAGGTATACTGACTTAGTTTGTAAGCCTCCGATTCTGTCTAACCTGCTGATTTTTCGTCAACCTGACAAAAAAACTTTCTGCCGTGATCCATATTATTGCATCTAATCCTTGCATGTTTAAAGTGTTTATTGCCCGCCCGGAGGATAGGGCAACGCTGGGGAGCGACCCGAGCGCCGAGGCGGGGGAATGACGGAGGGGCAGATCTTATCGATTCTGCCCTTCTTTTATTCTAGCCCCTCCCGAGTTCCTCAAGGCGTTAAACCCCGGGGGTTTGGGGGCAGAGCCCCCATGGACGCGCAATCACCCGGGACTTTGTGGGGATGTTCGCTCTATCACCAGTTCCATCGCTTTGTAGTAATCCTTTTCTACTTTGAGATTTGAGACCCTGCAGTACCTCTGGGTCGTCGCAATTCGGCTATGTCCGAGAAGGTCCTGTATGACAGTCAGATCGGCGCCGGCATTGAGCAGTTGCGTCGCCATGGTATGCCGGAGTTCATGACAGGATGTTCTCAAACCTGATTTCCTTGCATAAAACTCCAATCTTTTCTGGATACCACGCACTGAGATTTGCTTGCCCTTAAGGGCTCCCTTGTCCACCAGGAATAGGGCTTTCGACCTGACTGGCTGCCTTTCCCGAAGGTAATCCTTAATAGCGCCGTGTGCATCGGTGCTCATGTAGACTATTCGGCCTTTGGCGCCTTTTCCGCTTCTTATTACTATCGTTCCCCGACGAAGATCGAGATCATCAACCTTAAGCGCGGCTGTTTCTTCCACCCGAAGCCCGCAACGGAGCATAAGATAGAAGATGGCCCGGTCCCTTACGCTGTCTATAGCCTTGAAAAGTTTTACGACATCTTCATCTCGAAGGAACCGGGGCAGCGGTTTTGGAAGTCGGAGCAAATAGCCGGATTTCACTGGATTCTCAATATCGATAGATTCTTCATCCTTCAGATATTTGTAAAAGGATCTGATGCTATCGAGATAGCAGTTGATTGTCTTTGGATGCAACCTCTTATCGAGAAGATAGTCAATGAACGAGAGGACCTTCTTTCGATCGACCGTTTCAATCGGACAATCGACCCAGATGACGAACTGCTTGAGTGTGCTCAGGTAGTCCCTCACAGTGCACCGGGAGTAGTTCCTTCTTTTCAGAGAGCGCCTAAAGCCTATGATCGAATCGGTAATTCCCATGGATTTCCCCCTTTTCGATCAAAGCCATTGCCCTGAAGTACTCATCTTCCCTGGTTTTGTCCGTCAGCCTGGCGTACCTTCTTGTTACTTCAATACTTGTGTGGCCGAGGAGCGGCTGGACACACTCGAGTCTCATTCCCGCATTGAGCAACTCGCTCGCGAAGGTATGTCGAAGGCAATGAAGCGTGTACCCTTTTTGCTGCAGCCCAGCTTTTTTCAAGTATTTGACAAACATCTGCCGGGCTGCAGCATAAGTGATGCTCTCGTATTTCTTTCCGTAGGCGAGTACGCTCTCTCTCGGGTCTTTTTGTTCCAGCCAGGCGACCAGGGCATCTTTGGCGTCGCCACTGAAATAAACAACCCTCCCAACTCCCGTCTTTCTCGCCTCGTGGATGAAAACCTTCTGTTCAGCGAGATTGATATCCTCCACCCTGAGCGCAAGAAGCTCTCCTATTCTCATTCCTGTCCTCAGGAGCATGAGTACCAACGCCTTGTTGCGGGGTTTGTCAATGACGGAAAGCAACTGGCGCACATCCTCGGGGGAAATTGCTTTCGGCAGAGCATCAGGAACTTTCACTGAAATTTTCTTTGACAGAACCTCATGGCGGATCACTCCATCTTCGATCAGATGCCGGAGAAACGCTTTCACGGAACCAAGTCGTCCGTGGATGGAAACGGGCTTCAATCCGCGATCCTGTTCGTGCTCAATAAAAGCCTCGATATCTTTCCTGCTCACCGCTTCTATGTGAGAAATTCCTTTCTGCTTCAAAAACTCCAGGAAAGAACCTATCGATCTGTAGTTGAGATCGAGGGTGTTGGGCCGCCGGTTCCGGCTGTAGAGATGAAAAAGGTACTTCTCGGCATACTCGAATCCGGGCAGGTCCCGTTCTTTGAGCCTACCTGAAAGCTTTTCGAATACCTCCTTGGCGGGATTCGGAATTTGCCTTCGAAACGGGGAAATGGTTCTTGCGGGAGCGGACCAAGATTGGTGCTGTCTTATCTCTTCTGAAAAAAGTTCCGGGGCCATTTTCTGCCTCCTTTCTGTTTTTTCACCAGAAATAACAGGCAGATAATGCCCAAAATCATTTAAGGGTCAATCATCTATTTTGTTACGTACAGAGGCAGCGTATGTTGAACAGGCAGGTGTGGTCGTCGGTAAGGGCCATCCTGTGCATCTTCTTATACATGTGAGCATTGTTTATGGCGATTGCGGCATATTCGGCTATGGTTTTCAGGGCTTTCATATCAAGGTCGGTGAACACGTCCTGTTCGATCCTGTTTACCAGTTCGATTGCCCCCAGTGTCTTGCCCCGGTTCCGAAGCGGCACGCAAATCAACGATTTAGTATGGAAATTGCAAAGCTGGTCAATCCGCCCGCAAAATCTCGGGTCTTCACGCGCATCTTTAAGAAGAACACTTTCACCAGTCTTGGCGACCCAGCCTGCAATTCCCTCCCCGAGTCTAAGGCGTTGGCCTTTGATCAGTTCGGCCCCCTCTCCTACAACGATTTCAAAGCACAGTTCGTCATTGCTCGGGTCCAGGAGCATCAGGGACCAGTTGCGAGGTCTTAGAAGCTTTCCAACCTGCCTCATTATCGTTTCCAGGATTTCCGCATGATCCAAAGATGAGGTAAGGGTGCTGGCAAGCTCAGCGTAGATCTCGTGCTCATTTCTCACTCTGCCGAAGTCGTCCCGCATCTCTTGATTATCTTGCATGTGGAGCCCTTTGAAATATTGGGAATGACGGAATTATATGGAACCGAATCCTTTGTCCGGGCGTAAACCCGGTGTTCGGCGCTCTTATACCAAGC
>DATKMQ010000028.1 GCA_035541755.1 Syntrophorhabdaceae bacterium | reverse complement strand
ATACCGCCGGAGGGATGGGTACGGAAGAAGGAGTCCTGTTGTATGTGGGGTCGTTGACGTTCAGGTTCGTAATGGTAGGGAAGTTCCAGGTCGAGGAGCCCCCGTAGTTGTAATTCAAGTAACTACCGAATACCTGGCCGGTAGTGGTATACGCCAGATAGGCAAGGTGTAATGAATCAGTAGAGCTCCCGGTAAAGGAAAAGAGCCAGTTAAAGTTATTGATACCCGTTGTGACGTTCGTTGCCACCACATAACTCGTATTAGGCATCTGTACGGTCCAGGTACCGGCGCTGAAGTTACTCATGCCCGGACTTGCAAAACCGCTCGTTCCGTCAAGTTTAAAGACCTCAATCTTATTGATCAGGTATGTCGTGCCGTTGTAGACCCCGTCCTCGCTAATGCTTTGGGTCCAGGAGGCGAATGAGGGGCCTGCCGAGAGACACGTAAATAGAATGGCTAAAACAGAGATAATCCCTCTCTTCCTCATGACCTTTGTCTTTTCTCTCGCCATCTCTTTGAGTATCATCATGGTTGTTTTCGCGTTCATGCCTATTACAACAGCAATATACGTGCCACGGCATATTTGGCTGTATCTTCAGTGACTTTCGTCACACAACAGGGTTTTCAGGCGAGATTGGAGATACCCCCCTTGATATCGCATAAATTCAATATTATCGGGAGCATACTTGCGTCGGTCGGGGCCTCTACCCGGCGGCGCGTCCTTTAGGCGGCCGGAAGCCGCCAATTTGAGAATTATCTACAATTTTTGTTGGAAGAAATGCTTTCTTTGCAGACAGACGGTCTCGCGATAAAGGAAGAGGACTATCCCGTCTGCTCTCAACCAGTACGGCAGTTGTCCGAGGGTGGAACGAGACTTGTTCAGGCGTCGTAAGGCGTAACGGTGTGGGAAGGACGGGCGCGACTTTCCGTTTACGGATGCGCCTGCCTCAGGCGTAAGGCACGCATCCTTATACCGTGTAAGTAAGCCGTATCTACTTAATTGCCACGCCTTTGAAGAAGGTATAACAGAAGGTGCCGTCTTTCTCGGTTGTCCGATTAAGGCCGCGAATGCCTCTTTCCCATGCCTCCTCGTCAATGATGCCGAACCGCAACGCACGTTCCCGTACCCCTTCCACCATGGCGATAAAAGTATTCTTGGTGAATCCTTGGACCAGCTCCGGACTTCTCGAATCAACATAGACTATCCGGGGCATGACCTTCATGTTCCTGAAGCCGGCGGCCTTGAGCAAAGGATAGACCTGTCGGCCTATGAGCGCGTTTCCCCCTATACCGCCCTGAAGATCGATGAGGCACTGTATCACTTTTTGTGCCTCCGCGCTTTCAGGATAGAAATATGTGGAGCCGTGATCGCCCTCGATGACCGTGATGGAACCTTCCGGTTTCAATACTCTCTTGAGATGCACGAGCGCGTCGAGGGGCCGTATGCAATGTTCAAGAACGAAACAGACGAAGACATGGTCAAAACTTTCGTCGGGAAGATTGAGGTGATAAATGTCGCCCAACTCAAACCGTACGTTTGATATACCCTGTTTCTCGATTAATGCTTTGGCCTCATTGATCGATTCCTGGGAAAGATCGATGGCCAGTATCTCAGCGTCGGGACTCCTCTCGGCCAGGATCACCGTCTGCGCGCCAACACCGCAGCCAGCTTCGAGGACCGTACTGTTTGCCGCGTAAAATGTATCGCCGTGCAAAAGCTCGGTCAGTGTATTTGCCTGATCGTGCAGTCTTGAATGCTCGCGATCGGAATAACCATGGACGTAGCCGCTCTTTCTTTTCATCTCATTGAGGAGTATTCTATAGACTATTCTACAGCGAGCGCAAGACCCTTTGCAACATTTATCCTTGCGGAATGTCGCAGCAACTTTTCCCGAGGGAGCTTATATTCCTTTTGGGCCGCCTGCGTGTGATCAGCTTTTGGGTGGCGACGATTCGCGACCACCGTCCGGACGCAGAAATGAGAAATCTGTATTATATATAGAAAGAGTACCGAAGGTACTATCTTAAGAGACGCGGAGGTGACAGATGATAGGGAAAAGCAAAAGCCTGCTTGTATTGGCCCTGTTTATGCTGATCCTGAATCTCTGCGCCGTCTACGGGCAGGCCCAAACGGACGAGGAACAGTACATCGTATTCTGTTATATCGGTGATCCGGAAAGGGGCGACTTCGTGGATTCAATTGATACGTTCCATCCCCTTCAGGCCACGGAACTGTGTAACGATGCATACATCGACTGCAACGGAAGATGTACCGGATGCTATCTTGGCAGCGAAGGGGAAGAAGTCTGCACAGGCCCATCGGGAAGACGATTCGTCAAATGAACGGATGCTTGAGGGACCATACGCGGTCTGCTCGTTGGATAGCGACCGGATTAAGCAGGACTGTTCTCGCCCCCGGCGCATGTTTGGTGGGTTTTCATGAGATCGTCCTCACAAAGCGGTAAGTGAGAAAGAGCAAGAGGAGGTTTATGGTGAAATGCAATATGCTGGTGATGAGAGTGGAACGGCCTCTTCGTTCAGCAACACGGTCGCTTACGGCGGTCGCCCTGATTTTGGTTCTTTGTACAGGTCTCGCACGAGCGGCCCTTAAGGACACGGTATACGAGACCGTTCTCGGAAACGGCCTCAAGGTGATACTCCTCGAAAACCATAAAGCCCCGCTCGTGACATTTCAGGTGTGGTACCGGGTGGGTTCGAGGAACGAGGCGTGGGGAAAGACAGGCCTTTCACATATGCTCGAACACATGATGTTCAAGGGAACCACCAGGGTGAGCGCCAAGGAATTCTCCCGTATACTCGAAGAAAATGGGGGCAACAATAACGCCTTCACCTCAACAGATTTTACCGCTTACTTTGAAAACATATACGCTGAAAAGGTTGACATCCCTATCATGCTTGAATCTGATCGGATGCAGAACCTCCTTTTGCGCGAAGAGGATTTCCGTACGGAACTTCAGGTAGTCATGGAGGAGCGAAGGCTTCGTACGGAAGATAACCCCGAGGCCTCTCTCGCGGAGAACATGGAGGCCACTGCATTTCAAATTCAGCCGTATCACTGGCCCGTGATCGGATGTATGGTCGATCTCCAGGGTTTTACCATTGAGGATGTGAAGGCCTATCATGCAATCTACTACAGCCCTTCGAATGCGTTTCTGGTCGTGGCGGGGGATTTTGACAGAAAGCGTGTGCTTGCGAGCATAGATGCCGCCTTCGGGTCCATTCCGTCAGGCAAGGCCCCTGATCAGGTGAGGAACCTGGACGAGCCTCAGAGAGGCGAGCGCAGGATAGTGGTGGAGAAAGAAGCCCTCCTCCCTTCCATCATCATGGGGTATCACGTTCCGAACCTCAAAAATGACGACAGCTACGCGCTTGAAGTGGTTGAAGGTATTCTTTCCGCCGGGAAAAGTTCCAGGCTGTATCGTGGTCTTGTTCGAGAAAGACAGATCGCGCTCAACGTGGATGCCGATCATGCGCTCTTGTCTAAAGATCCCCATCTCTTTACCATATCGGTGGATCCTCTTCCCGGAAAAGGAATGGAGGAGGTGGAAAAGGCCATCGATCAGGAAGTGGATCGTCTCGGAAAAGAGCCTGTAGATGCGCAGGAGCTTGAGAAGGTGAAGAACCAGCTCGAAGCCTCATTCATCTATGGTCAGGATTCGATCTTTTCCCAGGCCATGCTTCTCGCTCAATACGAAATCGCCGGCGACTGGCGCTTGGCTGACGACTATGTCCCAAAGATTCGCAACGTGTCGGCTCAAGATGTTATGCGCGCGGTCGCCCGTTACCTTTCGCCTGAGAACCGAACCGTGGCGATCCTCAAGGCGATTCCGCCGACTAAGGAAACGCCGACCCAGGAGTTGGGTGGCAAAGAACGGATCATTCGATAAGGAGGCCGCATGGCTCATCGCCGTCACAAAAGAACTGTTCATCATTCATGGTTGTCCGTACCGTCTTTCATAGTATTCTGTTGCCTTTTATCAGCTGCAATCATGTGGCAGGGAAATGCGATAGCCCAAAGCGTGCCGGTCATACAAAGAGAGGTGCTTTCCGGGGGATTAACTCTGCTTGTAAGTGAAGAGCACTCGCTTCCTTTTGTGACGCTTCAGATGCTTATAGACGCCGGCGCTCAATACGATCCGCAGGACAGGGCGGGACTCGCCCGTCTCACGGCAAGGACCCTCATGGCAGGCTCCAAGACGCATAGCGCCGACCGAATCAATCAGGAGCTTGACTTCATGGGCGCTTCGCTTAACGGCTCCGCCGCAGCGGACTTTGCCACGGTCACGCTCAAGGTACTCAAGAAGAACCTCGATCAGGCGCTCACCGTCTTCTTCGACGCGCTGGCGAGCCCCACGTTTCCTGAGGGCGAGATTGTCCGCGAAGTGGAGAGAACAAAGGCGGCAATTCAATCGGCGGAGGATGATCCCGGGGAGGTAGTAGGCAAGGCTTTTCAGAAGGCCCTATTTCTCAAGGGTCCTTACGATCATCCCGAAGAGGGTACGAAGGAATCGCTCGAGAAGATTACCCGGTCGGATGTGGCAGGATTCTATAACGCGTACTACAGGCCAAATAACGCGATTCTCGCCGTGACAGGCGATATATCGATGGGTGAGGTGCGCGCCAAAATCATCCCTTTTCTTAATACGTGGCCATCTCGTGAGATACCTCGCGAGTCGCTTGCCGGGGAAGTTGCCACAGGGCGACAGACGATCTTAATTGCGAAACATATCACACAGGCCAATATCATCCTTGGTCATGAAGGCGTGAGCAGGGAAAACCCCGACTTCTACGGCTTGACGGTCATGAACTACATTCTCGGCGGGGGAAGCCTCACATCCAGGCTCATGGAGGAAATCAGAGTAAAAAGAGGGCTCGCTTATTCCGTTCAAAGTTCTTTTGACGCACGCAAGCACCCCGGAGCTTTCCTGATCATGCTTCAGACAAAGAACCAGTCCGCCCGAGAATCTATCGACCTTGCTATGGCTGAGATGAGAACGATGCAGGAGCAGATAGTCTCACCGCAAGAGCTGGAGGGGGCCAAGAAGTATCTCGTGGGAAGCTTTCCCTTCAGGTTCAGTACCCAGGCGAGACTTGTAAGCGTTATGACGCAGATAGAGTATTTCAAGCTGGGATCCGACTATCTGCACCGGTATCCATCCTTCGTAGGTGCTGTCACGAGAGAGGATGTAAACCGTCTCGCCAGGACATACCTTCATCCTGATCGCTTGATCGTCGTGATCGTGGCCGATCAGGATCAAACTGGGGTTTCTTCTCAAAAGAACCGATAGGCATTGTTGCTCCGTGTAAGTGATTACCGGCAGGCGCATTGTAAGGGACTGCGAGAGACACTTAACTAACCAACTCGTCTTAACGCATTCGTAGAACGTAGTCAAACAACGCGGGTTGCTGCGCTGAACGGGCGATTGCGCCGTAAGTCAGCGCGCGTTGAAACATTTTACTTGAATATTCTTAAGTGCCGCATTCAATTGCCGATAAATTTTCGAGCCGGATGATGACCGGCGACATCTTAGATACGCAAAAGGAGGTTTTTCATGAAACGAGTTGTATGGAGTATTGCGGTGTTCACGGCAGTGACGTTCTTCTTCGGTGGGATCTATACGGCATATGCCGCGAGCCTCGAAGAGGCTAAAGCGCTCGGCGAGAAAGCCGCAGCCTATGTGAAGGCAAATGGTAAAGAAAAGGGCGCTGCTGAGCTTAACAATGCGAAAGGTCAGTTTGTTAAGGGCGAAATGTATGTGACATTACACGATTTCAAAGGTGTCTTTCTTGCAAACCCCGTTGCTCCTGCCATTGTTGGACAGAACCACTATGATCTGAAGGATCCCGACGGCAAGTACTTTGTGCGGGAGATGATCGATATCGCAAAGACAAAAGGTAGTGGCTGGATGGAATACATGTGGACCAACCCGGCAACGAAGAAACTGCAGGCTAAGAAGTCATGGGTACAGAGGGTTGAAGGCACTGAGATGTTTACCCTTTCCGGCATCTTCCAATAATAACGTAGTCGACGTAAGGATGCGGGTCATGGTCTTTAGGAGGCCGACCCGCATAAACCCTTTTGGTCCGCTTTTCAAGAAACAATGGCGTAAAGTGAGAGCTTGAAATGGCATTAGATTTGCTGATAGAATGCTTGCGGGTCTGTGTAAGAGGCATAAAGCAGGCGTAGAAATAGAGTGTATGCGGTAGCGACGGGGGCAGGACGCTCCTTCCTACTACATCTCACAAAGCAACAATTTTGTGAGGAAGGAATGAGGAGGATAAGAAAATGGGAAGACGGCTCGCCAATTTAAACATGACCGTAAAACTTCTGGTTTCGCCCGGAGCGGCAATTGTGTTCCTTGTCGTTGTCTGGATCGTGTGCTACTTCGGTTTTTTCAAGCAGAAAGCGGCCCTCGACGATATCTTTAACAACCGGTTCCGGAACTACCAGGCAAGCGCGGGCATTATAAAGGATTTGACCGAGGTGCATGCTAACGTCTATAAACTGATGAACATGCTGACCGCCAATTATGCAAAGGCCAAAACCGACAATTTCGCCAAGAACCAGTTCGATAAAGTCCAGAAGATCATAGACGAGACGCAGGCAATCGCTCAATCACCGAATTTGACAAAGGCCGAGAAGGATAGCTTTGTCGAGACTCAAGACCAGATAACCAAGTACATGGGGCTCATAAAAACTGTGACCGAAGGGGCCGCCGCCGACATGTCCACGGCCACCATCCTTATGGGTCAGGCAGATGACTATTTCTGGACTATTAATGAAAAGTTAAACGGCCTTATTGACCTGGAAAAAAAGCTCGGCAAGGACCAGTATACCTCGGCGGGCAAAACCTATGGAATGGTTCTTATCATCTCAATTGCCGTATGCCTTCTCGCAGCGATTATATCCTTCATCATCAGCATGCGTATGAAATCGATCATCATCGCCCCCATCAACAGGACCGTGGAGGCCATCGAGAGTGTTTCTCAGGGTGATCTCACGAGACGTATCGACGTGGACTCATCTGATGAAATCGGCGCCATGGCAGGACATTTCAATGCCTTTGCCGAGAAGCTCCACGGGGCCATCACCCAGGTCGCGCGAAGCAGCAACGAGGTCTCTTCAGCGGCCAATATGCTCGATTCCGCAACCGAGCACATGGCAACAGGCGTTGAGGAAGCGGCCATGCAGGTGAACTCGGTGGCTGCCGCGAGCGAGGAGATGAGCAAGACTACCTCGGAAATAGCCCAGAACTGTGTCATGGCGGCAAAGAGCTCTGAGAAGGCCAACGCCTCTGCTTCAACGGGAGAGCGTATTATCCAGGAAACCATAGAGGTTATGAACCGCATCAACAGCCGCGTCAAGGAAACGGCGGAGATAATCAAGAGCCTGGGTATGCGTTCCGATCAGATCGGAGAGATCGTGGGGCTCATTAACGATGTGGCCGATCAGACAAACCTTCTCGCTTTGAACGCGGCAATTGAAGCGGCCCGGGCCGGTGAACACGGCAGGGGTTTTGCCGTTGTTGCCGATGAGGTGCGCAAGCTTGCAGAGCGAACGAGCGACGCTACCAAAGAGATCCGCGAAACCATACAGGCCATGCAGTCAGAAACCAAGAAAGCCGTTGTGTCCATGGAAGAAGGCGTGCTCGACGTGGGGCAGGGCACCGTAGAGGCCGCCAAATCTGGCGAAGCGCTCAAAGATATTTTGAACCAGATCAACAAGGTTACCGCCGAGATCAACCAGATCGCCGTTGCGTCTGAGGAAGAAACGTCGACTACCAACGAAATCGCCTCCAGCATCCAGCAGATCTCCCAGGTCATGCAGGAGACCGCGAAGAGAATCCAGGGCAACGCAGAGGCGTCAGCCAAACTGGCCAATCTCTCCAAGGAGCTGCAGAACATGGTGGGACAGTTTAGACTCTAATAAGGAACGTTCGGTAAGAGCGGGGCAGGATCAGAAATGGTCCTGCCCCTTTTTTCTTAATGCTTCCAGCGTGGATGCTGCCCTTTTTCATCCCTCGATGATTTTATCGGCCAGATACCGGCTATGGATTTGCCTCGTGATGTGCGGTAGAATAGTATGTTGCCCGGCCCTTCAGTTTCTCCGGGTAAGCGAGGTCGATATCTATCCTGTAAGGAGGGTGTAATGAGCCAGCACTTAAGAAGCAAAGGTCTAAGCCCTGACGTTCCTCAGTATTATATGCGCAGGGTCTTCTTCAAGGCCATGGGCGCGACCGATGAAGACCTGGAGAAACCCCTTATAGCCATAGCAAACACATGGAATGAGATACTCCCCGGTTCCTATCACCTGGACCGCGTGGCCGCGGCGGTTAAGCGCGGCGTAAAAGAGGCCGGAGGCATGGCGACGATCTTTAACGTGCTCGCCCCATGCGACGGCCAGGGAAGCGGAAACGTGGGCTTCAAATATGTCTTGCCCAGCAGGGACCTCATCGCGGCCTCGGTTGAGATGATGATAGAGCACGCGAGCTACGATGCTGCAGTCATGATCGGGACGTGCGACAAGATAGTCCCGGGACTCATCATGGCCGCTGCGCGCTGCAATCTTCCTACGGTTGTTTTCACCGGCGGTTACATGCCTGCAGGCCATTACAAGGGGGAGCGCCTCGATTGTTCCTCCATGGGCAAATATTTCGTCATGCATCGCCAGGGCAAGGTCTCGAAAGAGGAATTACGGGAAATTGAAGGCCGTGTGTGCCCGGGACCGGGCGCATGTTGCCTCATGGGAACTGCGAATAGCATGTGCATTGCCGCGGAGGCCCTGGGCCTTTCTCTGCCCGGCAACTCTTCCGTCTGTGCCACGGACCCCGCCCTCGAAAGCTTGGCCGAAGAGGCAGGTCGCAGGGTCATGGACCTTGTGCGGAACGGAATCAAGGCGAACGATATCATGACGCCTCAAGCCTTCACGAATGCGGTCAAAGTTTGCTGCGCCACGAGCGGTTCCACGAATCTGACGCTCCACTTTCCTGCCATCGCTCACGAGCTCGATTATCCCTTTAACCTCGACGATTTTGAGAACATCAGCCGGCACACGCCGTCGATCATGGAGATCAAGCCGTCAGACCCGAAATATCTCATGGAGGATTTCGAGCGGGCCGGAGGACTGCAGGCGGTCATGAAATCCATGGAAAGTATGCTCGACACGAGCGTAATGACGGTGACCGGGAAGAGCCTTGCGGAGAATCTGAAAGGGACCGAAATCAAGGACCCGGATGTGATTCATCCCCTTTCTCGCCCTAAAGGCAAAGACGGCGGCATAGCGGTGCTCAAGGGCAATCTGGGCGTGGCCGTGGTGAAACAGACTGCCGTGAGGCCGGAGATGCATCAACATCGCGGACCCGCGCGGGTCTTTGAGCAGGAAGAGGACTGTGTGGACGCATTGCTCTCGGGAAAGGTGCGTGAGGGAGAGGTGATGGTTATTCGTTACGAGGGACCCAAAGGCGGGCCCGGCATGAGGGAGATGGTCATGGCTACATGGATGCTTGTTGACCTGGGTCTCGATAAATCGGTCGCAATCATTACCGACGGGCGGTTCTCCGGCACCTCGGGCGGTCCCTGCGTGGGGCACATCGTTCCCGAAGCCGCAGTCGGCGGGCCCATAGCCGCGATCCGCGATGGGGACATAATCAGTATAGACATCCCCCAGCGAACGCTCACCGTGGAATTGAGTGATCAAGAGATTGCTGAGAGGCTCAAATCATGGAAGGCACCGGCGCCAAGCGTTACCAAGGGCTATCTCGCTCATTTCGCGAAGCACGCAGTAAGCGCAGACAAAGGGGCGTACCTGGAATAGCATGCGAAAGGCCGGGCTATTTCTATATTCGAGTACTGGGTGAACCCGGTACGAAGAATTGCACATTATGGCGGGAAGCCCTCAAAGATCGCTTTCTCTTCTTTTTGCCCGTCATCCAGCACATCCCTTATCTTTTGCAGGAGCGCCAGTGGTGATATAGGCTTCTGCAGAAAGCTAAACTCTCCTTCCTGAAGGCCTCTATCGAGCACCACATCTTTTGTATGGCCGCTCGTGAAGATTACTTTGATGTCGGGCTTTAGTGTAAGTATTTCATTATAGGCTTCCCGTCCGCTCTTTTTCGGCATGACCGAGTCAAGGATGAGAAGGTCGATTCTATCAGCAGCCTTGAACTGCTCCACCACGTCCTGTCCATCAACGGCTTTAATAGTAGCATATCCGTACTGCGTGAGCGCTTTGTCCATGAGCTCTCTAACCGCTTCGTTATCCTCCCCGATCAGGATGATCTCGTCGCCTCCCTTGACGGGAACCGGTTCGGGTCTTTTTTCTTGTGGCGCTCCTCTTGCCATAGGAAGGTAGATATGGAAGGTCGTTCCCATATGTGGTTCGCTGTATACGGTAATATAGCCGTCATGCTGCTTGACAATGCCGTAGACAGTCGAGAGCCCGAGACCTGTTCCTTTCCCTGCTTCTTTGGTAGTAAAGAACGGATCAAAGATCCTCTCTCTGGTGATCTCATCCATACCCACGCCCGTATCGGAGATGGAGAGAAGCGCGTATTGCCCGGGTTTCCCGTAACCGTGAAGCCGCTGGAACTCAACGTCCAGATCCACCGTCTTTGTCTCTACGGTAAACGCGCCACCCCTTGGCATGGCATCCCTGGCATTGGTAGCAAGATTGAAGAGAATCTGGTCAACCTGAGTCCGGTCGGCCATGATCACGATGTCATTATCGGCCAACAGAGTTTTGACAACGATATCTTCGGTCAAGAGACGCTTCAAAAGCTTTTCCGTCTCTTTCACAATGGCGTGCAGGCTGACCGGCTCAAGCCTAATCGACTGCTGCCTGCTGAAAGCGAGAAGGTTCCGCACGAGGTCCGCAGCCTTCTGTGAAGCCGCCAGGATCTGGTCCACGTGACCCCGTGACACGCCGTGTTTAATCTCTATCTGGAGCAGGGTGGCATATCCTATGAGGGCCGTAAGAATATTGTTAAAGTCATGGGCGATACCTCCTGCTAAGGTGCCGATAGCTTCCATTTTCTGTGCCTGATGAAGTTGAGTCTCAAGGCGCGCCTTTTCCTGTTCCGCCCGCTTTAATTCCGTTATGTCCACCAGTGATGCCACACTCTTCTTGGTACCGGGGATCATGTCTATAACCAAATACATATCGCGTATTTCTCCGGTTCGCGTCACAAACTGAAATCCATATTGCCTTGGGGTAGCGTAAGGGGCCTCACGCCGCAGATAGTGTGAAGAGAGCATCCTTCCCAGGTCTTCCTTGACCGCGAATTCGGTCCAGGTCTTTTTGCCTTCCATTTCATTTTTTGTGTAGCCGGAAAGGCGTTCGAACTCTGTATTGCAAAGGCTGATCGTCGTATCATCTTCAACAATTATCGTTGCGGTTCCGGTATTTTCAAAGACCGTGCGGTATCGTTCCTCTGATTCAGATAACCTGGTTTCAGCCTGTTTCCGTGCGGTGATATCCTGGGTCACCCCATACTTCTTGATGATACGGCCTGAATCGTCTCGAATCGCGCTCGCTCGGACTGCCACATATCGCACCTCACCATCGCGACGAACGATACGATGCTCAATATCGGGAATGGGTCTATAGCCATACATTGCATTAAGCTGCTCTGCGGTTTCAGAGACACGCGGCTCATCGTCGGGATGGATGAACCGTTTTGCATATTCTTCCCGTGTCATCCGGTATCCCCCTTCCCGCTCGGCGGTCGTGCCATACAAGGCATAGAATGGATCGTTGAATATCAACGTATTCTCAAGGGGATCATATTCCCAGTACACAACGTGCGCAAGCTCCATGGCCTGAGATATTCGAAGCTCGCTCGTGCGCAGGGCTTCTTCGGCCATCTTTCGTTCCGTGATGTCACGCCCTATACCGATTATCTCTCCTAAATCACCATCGCTGTCGCGCACGGCTGACGCTTTAACCTCGACCCATACGGTGGATCCGTCTTTACACAGCATCTCCAATTCCAGGATTCTTGTCCGGCTGGGATTGGCTGTCCCTGTCTTTTCAAGCCAGAGTTCCTCCCTGATGACCTTGTTCATCGCTTCAAGACTTTCAGCCGTTACAGATTGGCTGATAAGCTGGCCGATGACCTCATCAGGAGAAAATCCCCGTATTCTTATTACCGACGGGCTCACGTATCTGTACTTCATGTCCAGGCCGAAGGTAAAAATCACGTCGGCTGTGTTGTCGGCGAGCAAACGGTATTTGTTCTCGCTTTCCTTTAAAGCCTGTTCGGCGCGTTTGCGGTCGGTAACATCCTGCAAAGTCCCTATTATGGCAGGTCTTCCCTCATATTCAGTGTAGGAGCTATAGACCTCAACATGACGTACGTCTTTATCTTTGGTTACTATCCGGAATTCGTAATGGTGGGTCGGCAGTTCTCCCGATACCCTTTTAGACAGGCTCTGCTTCACCAGGGCCAGGTCTTCAGGGACCACCAGATCTTCTACCCTCAGTATATCTACCACTTCCTCGACTTTGTATCCGAATATTTGGGCCCATCTTGCATTGACATATCTGAACAGGCCGTCCTTTTGTACGAGATAGACGCCGGCAAGAGAGTGTTTGGATAGCTCTCTGAAAATAATCTCCGATTTTTCCGCCGTTCTCCTCGCGTGTTGCCTGACGAGGGTTTGCTTTTCTTGTGGATGTTTTGGCTTGCTCAGTCTCTGACGTGAAGCAGATGTCTTCCTGACAATGTTTACGGCAGTCATCGATGGATCTTTCATTTGTGCCCCTGCGACAACAAACAGCTCCGATATCCATGCGGGACGGGTTGAGATCCCTTAAGACGGCCTATGTGTTCGTACATAACCCACACTACCTCAATGATCGATCCTTAAGAACCACGACCGCCGTATCATCATTATCGCGCAATATCCTCATCTACATTAGAAGAATTCTCGATTCTCGCTTGAAATTTTGCAAACTTACCGGGAATGGCGATTCGAAGATTACGTCAAGAACCGATACTGCTCAAAAAACGCAGAGAAGTCGTTACGCGGCTTAGATAATTTCTTTCAGGAAAAAACAGATGGTTTATTTGACGCATAAGCCCTCCTTGAGATTGAGACGAGCGGTGCGGTCTTCGAAGGCAGCGGTATCAGAACGATATTCCGAGGCTTGAGCACACTGTGCGGGCAAAGGCGCGTACCCTTTCATCGGTGTCTTCGAGGCCAAGCTTTATAGGCGAATGGTATTTCTCTTCATAGCCGTTCATCATCACCGTCAGGGCGTTTAGTTTCCATTTCCAGAGGTGCTCCTCTCTGATGTACCAGAATTTGGGGGCTAGGGTGCGTCTGATCTCCTCGTAGCTTGCCTCCATGATCTTTTCGGGCCGCATAGACGGAACGAGCGCTTCGAGCCCGGGAAACTCCTCGCCGCCCTCCCATTTATCCTGGTTGAAGGGGCATACATCCTGACATACGTCGCAGCCATATATCCTGCGGCCTATCTTTTCCGCCATCTCGGTGGAAGGTACGCCCATTCCGAAAGCCGTGGACAGGCTTGTCTGAAAGCTGACGCATCCCATCATCGACATGGTATAGGGCGCACTCAACGTATGCGTGGGGCAGGCCTCCATGCACTTGCCGCAATTCTCGGGGCAGTCCTTGAGTTTTACATCGCGAATCAGCTCGAGCTCCTTATCTATTGCGAGCATCGTTATGTAGTTGTATGACCCCTTTTCAGTGTAAAAGAAATTATTCCGGCGGATGATGCCGAGTCCGGCCTGATAGGCTGCCCAGCGTGCCGGAGCCGGGATGCCGTGCTCACCGCCCAGCGTACAGGTTAAG
The DNA here is from genome assembly GCA_035541755.1 of Syntrophorhabdaceae bacterium. NCBI lineage: Bacteria > Pseudomonadati > Thermodesulfobacteriota > Syntrophorhabdia > Syntrophorhabdales > Syntrophorhabdaceae > Syntrophorhabdaceae bacterium. Next base: position 5,811 of record DATKMQ010000028.1, on the reverse strand, counting down.
CCAAGACTCTTAAGAAACGCGGAAAATTCTTTACGTATCCTGAAAAAGGGCGCGTTTTCGTCTGTCCGCGCGTCGAACAGGTAGGCTTTGCCGTAGGCGCCCGCAAATTCGGCGGGCACCTTGTAGCGGTGGTTAGGCACAATGGCGACTATGACGGACTTGATTTGCGCGTTGCTTGTCGAGGGGTCTGCGTAGCCCCTGAAATTCCCGTAGATTTTCTCCCCCATTGGTATCCGCGAGATGCGCTCCTCTAACTTTTCGCGATAACCGGCCAATGCGCTGACTTTGATGATTCCGCAGTCCTCGTATCCCAGTTCAAGGGCCTTTCCTCGTATTCGCTCTGCCATACCCATGGGTCCTTTCCTCCTGACTGCTTTCTTTTGTGAAGCATAAACACTTGCTTTGTCCGGAACGTCCGGGTGTATCGCCGCGGGACATTTCTTGCTCAGCACTTGCAGACTGAAAGTAGTATAAAACAACCACTTGTTTTTTGCAAGTAATATATATGCCTTTTGCTAAGAGTCGATCGAGGCTTTTTTCCTGCTTCCCATAGAAAGGTTCTGTTTATGCCGACGCGTGAGTCGTTCCAGTTGAGAAACAGACTTAAGCGGTGGTAGAATGTCGGGGCGAGACCATGGACAGATATCGAGGTGAGGAGAACGGGAAGAGGACCTATTTTAGTTCATGTTTTAAGCCAAAATGAGAAAACAGATATTTATATTAATGAATTGTCACGGTGCGGCCATACGCCACTATCTCGCCGGCATTCCGGAAGTGGCGAACCGGTATGACATAAAGTCCGATGTCAATTATGAGAACCTCGACAATCCGGTCATGCTGTCGAGGATCGCGGACGCCGATGTACTGATTATGAACAATATAAAGAATTACCCGCTGCTGTCACCGGACAATCTCGTAAAGCATATAAAGCCGGAGTGTAAAGTTATTAAGATAGAATACTTCCGATTTGACGGATTCTGGCCGCTACAAAAATGTTTCACAAATGATTTTTTTTATATGTTCGATGAATCATATTCTGCCAACACCTATACGGAGTATATTTCACATCCCATGGACGCTCGATTGATACGGGACCATTTCCAGAGATCACTGGAAAAGCTTAAATCATTGGATCAAGAGTCAGACATCAAAATATACGACTTCTTTATGCAGAACTATAAGAGAATAGAACTCTTCAGAGATTACCGGCACCCGTCGGCCTTCCTGTTTGCATATATGGTCTCAGAGATATTGAAACTCATCGGATTACCCGCAGGGAGCATGAATCTCATCTACAGAATGCCTTTTGGAATCGATGTCAGGTACAACTTGATAAATGACAACGTGAAAAGAGTGTTGGGTTTAGAATATGAAAATACAAAGATCTATTATTTGAATGGTGTTTTTACGCCGGAACAGTTTTTCTTGTTTACAAGGGGATATTTCAAACGCGACATGTCGACGATCGACTGGCAAACGGTGCAGAAGGACGGCTTCGCTTTCTTGCAGCATGAAGCCGATCAAGCGGAAAACTCTTACCGGCCCGTGGCGACACGGCTTATAGCGGGTGAGCACGATGAAGCGGAAGCTGCGATCCGTAACATTCTCCTTAAGGAACCGCGTCACGTCCGGGCACTAAACGATTTGGGCGTTATCTGCTGGCTGCGTGGGGAAAAGACCATGGCCTTCGAATACTTTCTTGCCGCCGCGCGGTGCGACAATACCGATCCCGTCGCGATCCATAATCTGACTGTCTCCCTTGTAGGTTCAGGCCGTCGTGAAGATGCTATTGCGACCCTCAAGGCTTCGCTTGAATCCCCGGACGGACATAAGCTGCAGGATATCGCGCAAACGTGCATCGACATAATCCGGGGCTTAAAAGAAAATCCATCGCCCCTGTTTAACTATCTTACCCCCAAATAAAACGGTTTTGTATTGCGCCTGATGGCGCGTCCTTTATTGCATGAAACCGGGTAACAACGCTCATCATGGCCGCTAAATTCAGGGATGTTAGGGACGGGTGGACCTGTTCCTTATCAGGTATCTGTCTTGTTTGACCTTTGCCTTAAGACCTAAGAAAGTCTGGTTTGAGACCGGTTATTATATATTGATATTCATTTTGAACATGCAGAAATCCCGCTGGAGGAGTTTTTCCGCCTTTACAGTCTTTCCCGAAGAAACGGCGACAATTTCATCGAACACCCGTTTGCCAGCATCGTTTACCGCTTCCCTGCCTTGGGCGACCTTGCTCACATCCAAATCTATGTTGTCTTTCATGGCAAGATAGGTTTTCCTGTTACCCGTGATCTTGATGACGGGTACAATGGGTGATCCGAGTGGGGTGCCTCTGCCCGTGGTAAAAGCAACTACCTGCGCGCCACCGGCTACCATACCGGTAAGCTGTTCGATATCGTGAGCCGGTGTATCCATGTACACGAGCCCCTTTTTTATCGGCCGGTCCGCGTACGGGATCACCTCTTCAAGAGGGCTTGTACCGCCCTTATAAATGCAACCTAAAGATTTTTCCTCTAGCGTGGTAATGCCCCCCGCGATGTTTCCCGGTGAGGGATCGGCTTCGCGGATATTCTGACCCGATGCAATGGCTCTGCCTTCCCACCAGGCCACGGCGCTCAAGATCTTTCGCTGAGCCTCGGGGCTTTTGGCCCGCGCCGCGAGCAGATGCTCTGCCCCGATCAACTCGGGGGTCTCAGAGAGGATCACCGTTCCTCCCTCGGCCACGAGCATATCGGAGGCATTCCCTAAGGCCGGATTTGACGCGAGACCGGAGGTATAATCGGAGCCGCCGCATTCAGTGCCGAGTATCAGTTCGCTGAGCGGGATCGACTCGCGAGCGATGTGCGCCGCATCATGGAGCATCTCTCTCACGATTTTCCTCCCTCGGGCGATTGTCTTTCTGCTCCCGCCGGTGTCCTGAATGACGAGGACCTCTACCCGTTTTCCAGATGGCGTTATTTCATCCGCGAGTTCCCGAGCAGAGAGATGTTCGCACCCGAGCCCCACGACGAGGACCGCGAAGACATTGGGGTGGGTGCCAAAGCCCGCCAGTACTTTTTTGACCAGCGGACGATCTTCTCCCACCTGTCCGCAGCCGGCAATGTTAGGGAGGAAAACCGCTCCTTTGAGTCCTTGCGCTACGGCCTGAGCTGCGCCCTGTGAGCAGCCCACGCTGGGGATCACGAGCACGTAGTTTCGCGTTCCCGCTTTTCCGTACGGCCTTTTGTAGCCTTCAAATGTCATGATGATCCTCTCATGCGCGGTGGACTGGTCACATTGTGAATATGCACGTGTTCTCCCCGGGCGATCTTTGCTGTGCTCTGCCCGATGGGCTCTCCGTATTTGACGATGGCCGTTCCTTCATCGATATCGGTGAGAGAGAACTTGTGGCCTGGAGGTATCTCGGAAAGAATCCGAATCTTTTCGGAGCGCCCTTTGTGATCGACAGAGACCACCATGTCGCGCTTAAGGGGCTTAAGGGCGGTCGCCACGTTGTCTTTTTCGTGAATGATAATGGCCACGGTCTTTTTCTGCATAGCGAATCCCCGCTATCTAACCACTCCCGGTTATTGCTGCCAGGTTACGATGGGGATGATGAGACCTCCGGAAGGGAATATCGCAACTTTGGCTTGAGGATATGCGGTCTTGAGCCTTTCGAGTCCCTGCTCGATGGAGTCCGCATACTCCATGCCCATGATTTCGGCCTGCTGCCGTGAGACATGGGGAGAGACGAGTATCACCCGTATCTGTGGCCTGAGAAAAGGGGTGGACATGGCCATGTTGAAATCGATGGATTTATCCGGCAGATATGCCTTGCCTTTTAATAGATGCTCTCGTATGTAGGCAGCCGAATTGTTGCATGACCTCTCTTTTATCACCTCAAAGGATCTGATGAATTCGGCGTTGATGGGCGCGACAATGGGTGCGAGAAGCAGAATGGCCCCTGTTTCTTTGGTCACCGCATCGGGCGCGCTTAGGCCTTTGAAGAGCTGGTGTCCATGCGTATGCGGGTAGGAGGACGTGATCGTCACATCGACCTTTTCTTCGAACCTGTAGCCGAGTTTTTTGAGACAGAACTGTACGGCCTCTGCAAAGGCCGCATCCAGGCTGCCCGCCACGATACGTATGACCTGTCCCTTCGGATTATACAGGCAGTTTATGGAAAAATTGAGCCCGATTGTGCGGGCCACGAGCATGCAGTTCTCATGGAAAGGGTTCCCTTTTGTCGCCCCGGCGACGGAGCGAGGATTGATTAAATGTTTCATGTGGTGGTCCCGGATAAATTCGTAATCACAGATACCGGGCATCATGCTTTTGGGGCCACCTCCGTAACCTGCCATGGGATGGGGCAGTATGGAGCTGATGGCAACCTTGAGGTCGGCGCCCGCCACCTCTCGATTGATCTTCACCGACCTCTCATGGTTGGGAACGTGGACGGGGACGAGATCGTCTCCCCATGCGTTGTGCTGGACCACTTTGTATCGACTGAGAACATGCTCGCCCACCCGCCGTGCCAGAGCATCCGCACTCATGACCTCGTGGGTGCCGAGTGCTACAACCACGGTGACATTTTCCCGTGGAAAACCGGCGTCTGCTATGTAGGCGAGCAGCGCATCGAGAACCTCGGCTACCGGCGTGGGCCGGGTTGCGTCATCCACAACGACTGCAATACGATTGGCGCCGCCTACGAGGTCCCGGAAGGGAGCGGTTCCTAAAGGTTGTGTAATGGCATCCAGTGTCATCTCGCCGATGGAGGGTACGGGCGCCTCTTGCTCGTCTTCGACGAAATGCGAGACAAACCATGCCTGAGGCAGCGCGAAGAACTGCTTCTCGTTACGGCCTATATATAGATAGTAATCCTTCTTCATAGAGGACCTTGAACGATCTGACGTCCTAATACGCTACCGTACAATCCTCTGCCAGTCAAGCAGAAAAGCCCGCTTTGCCGCCTTTCTTCTCAATCCAAAGGCGCTTCACCATTTTTCCCAATGATTTTTGGCGATTTTTCTGATAAACTCAAAAAAATCCACCACAGGGAGGGTTACCATGGCTGAAAAAAACAAGCAAAAGAAAGAGAGCAAGAAGGCCCCGCAGAAGACATTGAAAGAAAAGAGAAAAGAGAAACAGGAGAAGAAGACCGCCAAATAGATTACGCAATAAGATTACAAACGGTTATTCTGTTTAGTAAAATCGAATATATTAAGGAGGATGTGTAATGAGAATAGTTCTGTTAGGTGCGCCGGGCGCTGGAAAGGGTACCATAGCAAAGATGCTCACCGATTATGACGGATCAGTGCAGATTTCAACAGGAGATATCTTAAGAAACGCCGTCCAAGCGGGAAGCGACCTTGGCAAAGAGGCCAAAGGTTATATGGAGCGAGGTGAACTCGTTCCTGATAAACTCATCATGGACATTATGGAAGTGCGACTTAAAGAGCCTGATTGCGCCAAAGGGTTTCTTCTCGATGGGTTTCCGAGGACCATACCTCAGGCAGAGGCGTTAAAGAAGCTTCTCCAGAAGTTGAATATCAAACTGGACCTGGTCGTGAATATCGACGTGCCCAAAGAGGTCATTCTCGACAGGCTGACAACGAGGAGGACATGCTCCAATCCTGACTGCCAGGAAATCTATAATATTAAGAGCAAGCCGCCCAAGGCGGACGGGACATGTGTCAAATGCGGCGCCCCGGCGGTGCAGCGCGCGGATGAAACTGAAGAGGCCATCACCAAGCGTCTTGAGACATACAATGAGAAGACGGCGCCCCTTATCGAGTTCTACCGGAAAGAAGGTCTCTT
>DATKMQ010000027.1 GCA_035541755.1 Syntrophorhabdaceae bacterium | reverse complement strand
CTACAAAAGAAGGAATGACGGGTTGCCATATAAAAAGGCGGTATTAGCGACTGCCCATAAGCTCATTCGTATACTATTTGTGATGCTCAGCAGAAAAACATACTTTGTTGAAGGGGGAATTAAATATAGTTGACTGAAATCTTGATTTTCAGTGACCTTGCCATTGTTTCACCTTTCCACCTGTAATCGAGAGTCTTAACCGTAGAAAAAGACCTTGTCATCTTTTGGTGACAGATGTAGTATTGAAGGAAAACAGGTTTGTATATCGATGTCGCTTCGGTGGAGGAAATGGTGAAAATAGTGTTAGTTGTTCTTGGATGGTGGGCACTCTTAGTCTGCAGTGGTTGTGCTCATACTCCCGGCGATGCAGCGTTGCGCGGGGAGCATCCCGAGGCCGCCGCCGACGTATATGCAAAAGGGGCTGAATTGGGTGATGCTGACGCTGCGCTTAAATTGGGACTCTTGATTAGCGATGGCACCATTCCTGAAACACAGTATGGAACAGCGCTCAAGTGGTATCTGCGGGCTTGCGACTTGGGCAGTCTTCCCGGATGTCATAACGTCGGAGTAGCATATCAGGAAGGTAAGCATGGCGTCTCTGTGGACCCACAAAAGGCGTATGCTTTCTACGTCCAATCTGCAGAAAAGGGATACATGCAGTCGCAATATAACCTCGCGACCCTATATTCGGATCAGTTAGCTCAGCCTCCTAGTGATGTCGAAGGATATAAGTGGATGCTTCTGTCTCAGGGCGCAGCAAAGAGGTGCACTAATTCCCCCCTATGCGATTGGATATTACGAGATCCCCCTGGTCACAAGGCGAAGTTAAGGGGTCGGATGACAGATCAGCAGATTAAGGAGGCTGAGACGCTTGCCGCATCCTGGACTGTAAAGAAATAGCGATATCGCCATGGATGGGTAAGGAGATTTTGTGATCTTAATTGGTCGATCGTCAGGCTAACGTACAATATACAATACATCACTGTCCGGCTTCCTTCCTGAAGTCAACAAAATGTGTTCTTGTACGGGTATGGCAAACTACCTACGCTGATCGTGGACACAATTTGACAAGTGGCGCTCAGAGAAACGAGAGGAACTTAATAATGATGAGCTAAGCCCTGAACACTACCGGCACATAAAGAGTTATCAAACAAACTATTATACTTTTTTCGAAAACTACGATGTGCGGGAGATTGACCTTGAATTACTCTCACAATTCAAGCTGAACGTGCTCAAATACAAGACGGGAACTGCTGCCCCACTGAAATCAAAATCACGAAAGAATATCATGAACGCTCTCCATGCCTTCTTTTCGTGGATGCGCAAGCATGGTGTCATAAAGGAAATGCCTATCTTCCCAGAGATCGTAGACGCAAACAAAACGAGAAGAAGGGCGCTAACCCGTGACGTCCAGGAATATGGACTTAAGAATATTCCTCAGCAACATAGCGATCCTATACGCTTCATGATGAAGACAGGGTTAAGACCGGGAGAGCTTGTCGCTATCCTCGTAAAAAGCGTGGATATTGAAAGGCGTGTTGTATGGGTTGAGCGGGCACGATCAGGTAGCCGCTACGTGGAGCGGACAAAGAACAAAGAAGTGTTGCCGGTGCCTCTCAACGATGCTGCCCTTGAAATAGCGAAGCGGCACACAAAGGGAAAATTTCCGAATGACTTTCTTTTCATCAATCAGAATACGGGAAAGCCCTATACTCAGTGGTTCCTGTGGGACACATGGAAGCGCTACTCAGAGACAGGAGTAACGATCTATGAAGCAACGCGACATTCCTATTGCTCTCAGATAGTACCCCTCACAGATAAGCTCACCGCGCAGCGTTTAATGAGGCACAAGGATGGAAGATCAACAGACAATTACTACCATGCCTATTCAGATGTCCTCATGGATGTGGTTCAGAAAATTGATAACATAGTGGACTTGAAAGATGTCAAGAAACATAAGCAATAGAAGCGAAATAGAAGCGGGTTTTAACAGGTATAAATTCAATTATTTTAAGCAGATAAAGAGCGTCCCCAGGGGGAATCGAACCCCCGTTGCCGGCGTGAAAGGCCAGTGTCCTAGGCCCCTAGACGATGGGGACACAATGTGGGCCGTGCAAGACTTGAACTTGCGACTCTCTGCTTAAAAGGCAGATACTCTACCAGCCTGAGTTAACGGCCCCGCGAGTTCATTAAGATAGTAAAAATTTCTCATAAAGTCAAGGGAATAGTCATTGACTGGGACGTGGCCTGCACCTTATAATATCGGCAGTTATGGCCGCTGATATGAAAGATTTTTTGCAAGAAGACATGGGTGTTGAGGACGTGACCACTAACGCCGTAGTACCTCAAAACCACCGGTCGAGAGCGAAGATCATAGCCAAGGCGGACGGGGTCCTTGCCGGACAGGATTACGCCGCGCTCGTGTTTCGGGAGCTTGACGAGAATATTGATTACCGTGCGCTGAAGAAGGACGGAGAGCGTATCTCCCGCGGCGACACGGCTGCGCTCATTGAGGGAAAGACGCGCGCCATATTGACCGGTGAAAGAGTTGCGCTCAATATCCTTCAGAGGCTGTCTGGCATAGCAACCGTCACCGCCCGTTTCGTTCATGCCGTTCAGGGGACGGATGCGAAGATTCTCGATACGAGAAAGACGGCGCCAGGTCTCAGGTATCTGGAAAAATATGCCGTGCGTATGGGCGGCGGTTTCAATCACCGGATAGATCTCACGGAGATGGCGCTCATTAAGGAGAACCATATATCGGCTGCCAGCTCCATCAAGGAGGCAGTGAAGAAAGTGAAGGCCTACGCAGCAGTCCCGGTCGAAGTGGAAGTGAGGAACATGGATGAGCTCAGGGAAGCTATTGAAGAGCCCGTTGACAGGATCATGCTCGACAACTGGGACCTCGAGGCGACGCGCCAGGCCGTGGCGCTAGTTGGCAGGAAAGTTCCCCTGGAGGCGTCAGGCAATATGACCCTTGAGCGGGTGGCCGAGGTGGCTCGAACGGGGGTCGATTTCATTTCGGTGGGCGCGCTCACGCATTCCTTTAATGCCCTTGATCTCAGCCTGCTCTACGAAGCGAGTGCGTCATGAATGCTCGGCAAGCCGCACCGGACAGAGAAGAGATGCTCGCGCGGACCGAGGCCGCAAAAAATAAACTCGGCAAAGACCTCGTGATCCTTGCCCACTTCTACCAGCAGGACGACATTGTACGATTCGCCGATTTCATCGGAGATTCGCTTCAGCTTGCTCAGGCCGCGTCAAAAAAGCAGGATGCGAAGTACATCGTCTTCAGCGCCGTCTCCTTTATGGCGGAAATGGCGCGAATACTCTGCCTTCCCGAACAGAGGGTCTTTCATCCGGAGCCGGCTGCACTCTGTCCCCTTGCGCAAATGGCGGGACTCGACGAGGTGCAAGCCTCCTGGTCAGTATTGCAGGAAACGGGGAGAAAGATCATCCCTGTTGTCTATGTCAATTCAAGGGCTGACCTCAAGGCGTTCTGCGGCAGAAATCAGGGTCTAGTCTGCACCTCTTCAAACGCTAGAAAAGCCATGGAATATGTCTTATCGCAGGACGCGGTACCCTTCTTCTTCCCTGATGAAAATCTCGGCAGAAATACGGCCCACCTCATGGGGCTTGCCGATGATGAGATGTTTCTCTGGGACCCTCTTGACGATGCATCTGACAGAAATACTCAGAAACTGCGCAGCACGAAAGTAATTCTCTGGCGGGGTTTCTGCTATGTACATACAGCGTTTAAACCCGCCGATGTGGATGCGGTGAGGACTCTTTACGGAAAGGAGATAAACGTTGTCGTCCATCCGGAGTGTACGCCTGAGGTGGTGCGACTTTCAAACTTTGTTGGATCCACCGCCTTTATAAAGAGCACCGTGGAAAAGGCGCCTTCCGGCTCCAAATGGGCCGTCGGAACCGAGATAAATTTCGTGAACAGGATTAAGAGAGAGAATCCGGATAAGACGGTAGTTCCTCTCAAAGAGTGGGGATGCCGCGAGATGGCCAAACTCACCGGCCTGAGATTGCTCCATGTGCTCGAAAGTCTCGTTGAGGGAAGACCTGTTCAGGAAGTGACGGTTGAAGCGGAAGTGGCACAATACGCGAGGGTAGCCCTCGAAAGGATGCTTAAGCTTACATAAGATGAATAAAGACCTAAGACACTCGTGCGAACTTCTTGTCATTGGATCAGGTATCGCAGGGCTTTGTGCAGCCATCACAGCGGCCGAGCAGGGCCTCGATATCATCATCGTAACCAAACAGGATTCCATGGAGGAGTCGAATACTTTTTACGCACAGGGAGGAATAGTCACCCTGGGCATCGATGATTCTCCCGACGTACTCATAGATGATGTGGTACAAACCGGTGACGGTATCTCCAATCTTGAGGCTGTGAAAATTGTGGCCCACGAGGGACCGCGACTCGTAGAGGATTTTCTTATCAACAAGGTCGGTGTACCATTTTCCCGCTCCACGGAGAACGGATATGAATTTGCCAGAGAAGGGGGTCACTCGCGCCGGCGCATCCTCCATTGCATGGACTCAACAGGCAAAGCCATTGAAGAACATCTTGTGGCCAAGCTCAAAGAATTCAAGAACGTGAGGGTCTTCAATAACTATACGGCCATCGATCTCCTTTCGATACCACACCACTCCACCAATCCACTGGCCCTCTACATGGAGCCGCAGTGCATCGGGGCCTACGCGCTTAACAACATAAGCGAGCAGGTCGAACGTATATTTTCTGCGTATACAATCCTTGCTACAGGCGGTCTCGGGCGGATCTACCAACATACCACGAATCCCTCCGGCGCCACGGGAGACGGGTTTGCCATGGCCGACAGGGCCGGCGCCCGGCTCATCAATATGGAATACGTACAGTTCCATCCCACGACACTCTTTCATAAAGACGCCGACGGTTTTCTCATCTCAGAAGCGGTGCGAGGAGAAGGTGGCAAGCTCATGACAAAGGACGGGTCGTACTTTATGGCCAAGTACTCGCCTTTGGCTGATCTCGCCCCGAGGGATGAGGTTTGCAGGGCAATGTACGAGGAGATGCTCAAGAGGGGCGATTCCTATGTGTATCTGGATGTAGCGTCCCATACGGATATTAACATCAAGAAGCGCTTCCCCATGATTTATAAACGCTGCCTCTCGCTCGATATCGATATACAGAAGGTCCCCATACCAGTTGTCCCGGCTGCCCACTTTAGTTGCGGAGGCGTGCAGGTCGATCTCTGGGGCAGGACATCGCTCAGGAACCTCTATGCTGTGGGGGAGGTCGCTGCAACGGGCCTGCATGGCGCCAACAGACTCGGGTCTACGTCGCTGCTCGAAGGACTTGTCTGGGGCATACGTTCGGCTGAGCATATTACGGAGCACTTCAAAGACAAGAAGTTCTACAAGGAATCGGAGATACCGCCCTGGCGTTTTCCCGAAACCGAAGAAGAGGTTGACCCGGCGCTCATTCAGCAGGATTGGGTGAGCATCAAATCGACCATGTGGAACTATGTTGGTATCATACGGACCGTGAAAAGGCTTGAGCGTGCGCGCGCAGACTTGAGTTACCTGAAGAATAGAATAGATGATTTTTACAGACGGGCGCACCTTGCCCCCATGGTGATCAATCTCAGAAACGGTATACAAACGGCGCTTATCGTTACAGGCTTTGCCTTCAAGAATCGGGTGAGCAGAGGCGCTCACTTTGTGCGCTAAGATCTAAGCTCCGTGGGTAAGCGGGTAAGTATCTACAGTACTTCGTTTCGCATAAGCCCGCGCAAAAAGTTTTGAACAGAAAAGGAGAAGAATAGAAATGGCCGATACAGACGATATCAAAGAAGCCAAGATGTTTCACGCGGACAAACCGCAGACCACAGAGGGCTTTTTCCTCAAGGGCTCCAATTCCCTGGACTGGGGAATGAAGAACAGGCTTTCGAGGATATTTAACCCCGTGTCCGGCAGGACGGTCATGCTCGCCATCGACCACGGATACTTTCAGGGACCGACCACGGGCCTTGAGCGGGTCGATATCAATATCCTTCCCTTAGAGCCCTACGCGGATACGCTCATGCTCACGAGAGGAATCTTACGCTCCATTGTCCCGCCCTCGACCTCCAAATCGATAGTTCTCAGGGTTTCCGGAGGGGCGAGTATTCTCAAAGAGTTGTCGAATGAAGAGATTGCTGTCGATATAGAAGAGTCTATACGTCTCAACGTCTGCGCCATGGCCGTACAGGTTTTTGTCGGCGGAGAATACGAACGGCAGTCGATTATCAATATGACCCGTATGGTCGATATAGGTAACCGGTACGGCATTCCCACCATGGCGGTAACCGCCGTGGGCAAGGACATGGCACGCGATGCCAAGTACTTTCGCCTCGCCTGCAGAATTTGTGCGGAACTCGGCGCCCATTACATCAAGAGCTATTACGTGGAGAAAGATTTTGAAACCGTCACCGCTTCGTGCCCTGTGCCGATCGTCATGGCCGGAGGCAAGAAGATACCGGAACTCGACGCCCTGACCATGGCCCACAATGCAATCCAGAGAGGCGCAGCCGGTGTGGACATGGGTCGCAATATATTTCAATCGGCGGCGCCGATAGCCATGATCAAGGCCATAAGGGCCGTTGTGCACGACGACGCAACCCCGGCGGCTGCCTTCGATCTGTACAAGAGACTGAAGAAGCAGGGCTGACCGCTTTAGAAAAAAGTCAGGCAATGAAGGTTTCCTACTGGTACAATAACCGCGATATCAGGATCGAAAACAAACCAACCCCTGTGCCCGGGCCAAAAGAGATGCTCGTCAAGGTGATTTCGTGTGGCATCTGCGGCAGTGACATTGTGGAATGGTATCGCCTGCCGCGCGCCCCGCTCGTGCAGGGACATGAAATCGGCGCCGAGGTTACCTCCGTCGGCGCTTCAGTGACAAAATATAAACCGGGCGACCGGGTCTTTATCCCGCCTAAGATACCCTGCGGCACATGCTTTTACTGTAAGAACGGACACCACCCTCAGTGTACCGAGATCAAGGAGCGGCTACCCGGAGGATTCGCCGAGTATATTTTGGTGCCCGAGATATTTGTCGAAAAAGGAACCTATCTCTTGCCGGATACGGTTACGTACGATCAGAGCACGTTCATCGAGCCGCTGGCCTGCGTGGCTCGGTCGGTGCGTCTGGCCGCGCCAAAACCAGGCGATTCGATGCTCGTGATCGGCTGCGGCATGTCGGGACTCCTTCATGTGAAGCTCGCAAAAGTTAGAAGGCATAAGGTAATCGCTGTGGATATCAACAAGAAGAAACTCGAAATTGCAGCCCGTATGGGAGCGGATGTGCTTATTGACGCCTCCGACGATGTGGCAGCTCGACTGATCGCTGAAAACGGCAAGAAGGCTGACGTGGTCTTTATCTGTTCCGGGGCCGAGGCTGCGCTGGGACAAGCCTGGGCTTGCGCGGATAAAGGCGGGGTAGTAGTGCTCTTCGCCGTTCCGGGACCTGAGAAGAACGTAGTGGTTCCGGTCAACGATTTCTGGACAAAAGAAATGCGCATCCTTACGTCCTACTATTGCGGGCCTCCCGATATTATCGAGGCGATGAAGTTGATAGAATCAGGCGGTGTGGTAGTCGATGATCTGATCACTCACCGGTTCCCTCTTGATGAAATCGCTTCGGGGTTCCGGCTCGTATCTGACGGGACAGAATCTATCAAGGTGATCATCAGACCGCACGGATAAGCACGTCGAAGAAAAATCTAAGCGGACAATTCAGTTTCATCTATTCTTCACATCGTCAAGAGATGCTGTGGCCGGAATCCTGGTTACTATCTGGTCTTCGCCGGTGTCCGCGAGGAAACTGCCGAGCGGTCGCTTTAAAAGAGGGTGGATGAGCCCGGGTTCTATTTCAAGGCATGGGATCATGGCGAACCTGCGCCTGTGTAACGCCGCATGAGGGATCGTCAGATAAGGCTCGTTAAGGACCGTGTCCCCGAAAAGGAGTATATCGAGATCGATGATTCTGGGGCCGTCTTTTAGCTCTCGTGTACGCCCCATGCTGTCTTCGATCGATGCAAGAAATCGAAGAAGCTCATGTGGTGTGCCTTCCCAGGTCACAAGTATTGCGCAGTTGACAAAATCATCCTGTCTGATCTGTGACACAGGGGAAGTATTGTAAAAGGAGGAGACTGATTTGAGATCGATCCTCTGATCGGCCGCAATCTTTTCTATGGCGATCACGCAGTTCTTTATGCGATCGCCCATGTTGGAACCGATGCCTATAAAGATTCGATTGTGCACGATGTTTGTCAGGTGTTCTGTTCTCTATCTTTTGTGTGGGCAAGGGACATAGGTTTCTGTTTTTCAGGGTCTTTCATGGCCTTCTTGAATTCCTTTATGCCTTTGCCCACTGACCCCATGACCTCGGGAAGCTTGCCTACGCCGAAGATGAGCACGGCGATGATCAATATGACGATCAATTCAGGAAACCCGAGTCCGAACATGAAGTAACCATATCACTTTCCAAAGAAAGGAGTCAATGGCTTTTACCGGGGTGAGTCATCTGCCGTCCCCGCGAGCAACCTCCAGGTTGTCCACTCGAACATTGACTCCACGTACAATATATGTTTTAAAATAACAAATGGCCGTACTCGAAATACGAACATTTCCTGATCCGGTTTTGAGAAAGATCGCCGGTCCCATCGAGAACATCACCGATGAGATCGTGAGACTTTCCGAGAACATGGTGGAAACCATGATTTTCGCCCACGGCGCAGGTCTTGCGGCGAGCCAGATAGGCGTTGCCACACGTCTCATCACAATTGACGCATCATTGGTAGGTAAAAAGAAGCCTCTCGTTATACTCAATCCGGTCATAGTGGAGACGATTGAAGAGGAGGTCGGAGAAGAAGGGTGCCTGAGCGTGCCCGGTTTCTCTGAGTTCGTGAAAAGGGCCAAGAAAGTCTCGGCGAGAGGCACGGACATGGCCGGCAAAACCCTTGAGCTTGAGTGTGAAGGTCAATTCGCCCGGGCCATGCAGCACGAGATAGACCACTTGAACGGTATTTTGTTTATCGATCATTTAAGCCCCATCAAAAAAAACATTTTTAAGAAGAAGTACGCCGGACAAAAAAAATGAGGACCATTTTCTTCGGCTCCTCGAGTTTCTCCGTACCCGCTCTCAAATCAATTGCCGAACATACAATCTGTGTGGTCACGAAGAAGGCGAAACCCAAGGGCAGGGGCTACGCGCTCGACGACAACGAGGTAAAGATGGCCGCACAGGAACTGAATCTTCCTCTTATAGAAATCGATTCCTTTAAAGACGAGGTTGTCAGGACCTTGCCGGATCACAAGCCCGATTTTTTTGCCGTTGTTTCCTTCGGTCTTATCGTGCCCAAATGGGTGCTCGATATACCTTCCGTGGGGCCGATCAACGTTCATCCGTCGCTGCTCCCTCTCTATCGCGGCCCGTCACCCATGCAGTGGGCCATACTCTCCGGGGACGAGACCACGGGCATTACCCTCATCAGGATGAACGAAAAGATGGACGCCGGTGATGTGATCTATCAGGAACAGGTCGGGATCGGGCAGGGGGAGAACTTCATAGAACTTTCGGAAAGGCTCGCGAAAAGGGTTTCCGAGATACTGCCCGAAGTCCTTCGTGAGATCCATGCCAGGGGCACAATCGAAGGTACTGAGCAGCGTCATGACGCGGCAACCTACACGCCGATCATCACCAAACAGATGGGCATGATCGATTGGAGCAAAAGCGCTCAAGAGATTGATCGGCAGGTGCGCGCCCTGGTATCCTGGCCCACCGCATATACATACCTTGACGGAAGGATGATGAAAGTATTCGAAGCCTCGGTCGAGCAAGACGTTCAGGCCAAAGAAAAGCAGGGGCGAATAGGGGCGATTGTGCGGGATGGCCTGCTTGCCGACTGTGGTCGGGGTGTTCTGAGATTGAAAGAGATACAGATGGAGAACAAGAGGCGGATGCGGGCCTATGACTTTGCACAGGGTTACAGAGACCTCGTCGGCAAAGTTTTGGGCGGGCCTTAAGCAACGTAGCTCACGAGCGCTATATCTTCTTGTTTTTTCATAGGCTACCCTGATATGATGAAGCAGAGTCTTATGATGACGCTGTTTCTGTAAGGATTTAGAAGCATTTTTTAGTTGACTTAAATTCGCTGAGCCTTTATCATCAAAATAAGGCTTCAGTTTGGTACAGAAATTGCTCCCTAGGTGGTTATGAAGAAATATTGCGCTCTCATCATGCTGTCCGTGTTTCTGGCTGCCTGTTCCACGGGCGGGCAGATCGTTTCAAGCAATTCCGCCTCACCCGTTCAACCGCAACCGTTGAGGTCGAGCAGGAATCCGGTCGAGCCAGCTAAGCTGGCAAAAGCCGAGCCCGAAAAGGTGAGAAAAGTGTCGGAGCCCTCTCCCCCCAGGGAAAAGCCGAAGCCCCTGGTTGCGCCTGTCGCAGCACCCGTGAAAAAAGAGCAAGCTTCTATGATCCCGGTGGCGAGCGATGATGGGCCCGCGCTCGATATGGAAACGCAGATTATCGAAGAGGATGACGATATCACGACGCTGCTCGGAAGTACCGATGTTCAAAATTTTGACATACCCATTGTCTTTAACGATGCAGTGAAATACTATATCCGTTATTTTACGGAAGAAAAGAAGAAAGTTTTTGGAAACTGGCTCAAGCGGGCCCGATGGTACGTCCCCATCATCACGGAAATCTTAAGAAAGAACGGCATGCCCGAGGATCTTGTCTACCTTGCCATGATCGAAAGCGGTTTCAACCCGAAGGCGTATTCGCGGGCCAAGGCCTGCGGGCCCTGGCAGTTCATCTATGAAACCGGAGGCAGATACGGGCTTAAAGTCAACTACTGGGTAGACGAACGCAGAGACCCGGAGAAATCGACAGTTGCCGCGGCAAAATACCTTCGTGACCTCTTCAATCAGTTCGGACACTGGTACCTGGCGGCAGCCGGTTATAACGCGGGAGAGAAGAGAATAGAGAAGGCCATCGAAAAACATAATACAAATGACTTCTGGGAGCTTTACAAATATAATACCCTGCCCAAAGAGACGAGAAACTATATCCCGCAGCTCATCGCGGCGGCGGTTATCGCAAAAGACCCTGAACGGTTCGGTTTCGGAAGCATCGCGTATGATTCGCCGATCCAGTTTGTCAACATGCCGGTGCCGCCGGCTACGTCCCTTACCGCCATCGCTAGGGCATCGTCACTCGATGTGGCCGATGTGAGGGCCTATAACCCTGAACTCGTCCGCGGCATCACACCGCCAGGCGGTGATGATTATGAAATCAAACTCCCATCTTCCGTTGATGCGCTTTCATTTAACGAGAGGCTCGACACTGCCCTTGAGGGCGAGCCAAGGATCAAGAGTGTGGTCACCTACAAGGTAAAAAAAAAGGACTCGCTTCCCAAAATAGCCAAGAAGTACGGGGTCAAGATGGAGGATATTCATCTGGTGAACGGCTGCGATGAAGAATTGAAGATTAAACCCGGCATGGTCATCGCCATACCTCGGTTTAGCGGTCCGTCAAAGACCGTTATAGCGAAAAGTCTCGACAGGGAAAATAGCACTCCTCAACCGAAATCCAAGGGCCGGGTCGGAGGCGACAGGCAGACCGCACAGGCGAATACGGAAAAGGTCAAGCCCTATCATATCGTAAAGAAGGGCGAGACGCTCGCCTCCATTTCAGATAAGTACGGCCTGGATGTTGCCGACCTCAAATCAATAAACCATTTGAAAAATGAAAAGGTGCACCCCAATATGAGATTGATGCTTGCGAGTCACGTTGAGAAAGGCACCGACAAGAAGTCGAAAAAAGAAGAACCCGCAAAATTCAAATATCATATCGTAAAGAAGGGCGAGACGCTCGCCTCCATCTCGGACAAATATGGCGTGGATATTGCGGACCTTAAGGCGACCAATCACCTGAAGAGCAACAAGATACTTGCCAAAATGAAGTTGAAAATTGTGGTGAAAGAGGGTTAAAGATCAAGAACCGGGAACGCAAGCCCGCTCTGCTACGTGACGGAGCGGGCTTTTTGTGGCGAAATTGCGGATTATACCTTGAGGACGAGGTTGATCATGTCACCCCGGGAAAAACCCATGGCGTGGAAGAATTGGAGGAGATCCCAATCGTTCCAGTTGACAAGCGTGTAGATCGTGTCAACCCCGTGTTTTTTTAGATTTGTTACGAGCGCCACCGCGAGTACCTTTGCAATGCCCCTGTTCTGATAATCGGGGTCAATGCCGATGGTGTCGATCCAGCCGATGTTGTTGGGGACCTTGAATTCCCAGCCGCTGACCTCACCCAGAATGAAACCGGCCACCTTCGCGTCTATTTCGGCGACAAGAGATGCGTCCGGGGGTCTCGATTCGGCCTGTCGAATGATTTTGGTGACCCAGTAGTCCTTTCGGGTTTCCCCGAGGACTTTGGTATCTATCTCCACGATAGAATCGAGATCGTCCTCAATCATCTGTCTGACGCTGAGCTTATCCAAGAAACTCCCCATAGTTTTGACTCGCTTGTTAATTTTTTAACATAGTTACTTTGAATTGGCAACATAAACTTTTGCAGCTTGAGAAATCAAGGACAAGGTCTCTTTGGAAGCGAACAAAAATCAATAAAACCGGCCTGTTGTGACAAACTTCGCTCTCGTGGGCACGGTATCGAATGTCTCGGGGCTCGTCAGGTTAGATGCGAAGAATATTCTCTGTCCGCCGGGGTCTCGAAATCCCTCTCGGCTTGCGTGATCTTTGTTTACAATGGTGTACGGTACGCTTACATGTCGGGCACAAGACACCGAGATCATCTGCACTCGCTTTGAACATGGCGCCGCACAGATAGCATATCTCTTCATTGCCATTTCGCTTGGGATAATCGGGATATACGCGGCACAGACAGGTAGGTTTTGAACAGACGAGTACCCTTACCTTGTTGCTGACATCATCATCCGGACACATCTCTGAGCCACATTGGGGACATTTTTGGGCGGGGGTTTCAGTGTTATCCATATTCCTTCCTTCAACATGATTATCGACAGATTGGTGGATATATTAAGGGCGTCATCCGATACACACCTGTGGTCGAAAGGAACGACTGTTGGATGGTACCCGGCTGTTTGGGGCTTTTCTATTTTTTATTATGGTGGTACAATAAGTGCCATGTCGGACGCCGAAGAACAAGAACGCAAGGCTAGAGAGACAGAATACGTTACGAGACTATTACATGCTGATACCAGGATGTATGGTCTTCTCCACTTCAAACGCGAATATGTAAGACAACTGCTCCAGTACTTGAGGCCGAACAAGAAGAACAAGAGCGACGATCCAGAGGAATGAGACTACATGACGGTAAAGGCCGTCCCCGTGGAGTTCAGTCTTTACACATTAAGCGGGACCACCCGGTAGTTTACCCGCGTCAAGCTTGAGATTGATTGGACACGCCGAGCGCGGTGTCCCTTTATTGTGAGCATTGGTGGCGAGAGGCCTGGGCAGCTGACAGAGAAAGATCCGGCGAGCATCTTCCGTGGTCCAGATCCTCCACATTTGAGCATTCACTAAGACCGCAAAATGAGCTTTCGCGGACCTTAAGACCATTGCTATCGTCAGGAAAGGGGGTGTAGCATGGTTACCAAACGAATCTTCGTAAGCGACATCCATATGGGTGACGAACGCAGCACCAGTCAGCCCTCTCCACTCCATAACTACTGCTGGTTCCATGATTCTGAGTCCGCAAGTGAGCCTGATCGTCCGGAAATGCTGACAAAATTCCTGGAAGAGTATTGTGCGGGTGACGCCTCCATAAATGAGGTAGTGGTTGTCGGAGACCTTTTCGACGAGTGGGTCTGTCCCGCCCAGTTCGACCCGACAGAGCCTCCCTGTCCCGTACCTCTTCCGCAAGGCGAGCAGTACAGAAAGATCGCCAGTGCCCCTCAAAACCTGCCGGTCATCGAGGCTCTCAAGAAGCTTGCTTCGCAGAAAAGACTGGTTTATGTGCCGGGAAACCACGACATGTTTGCAGACGGGCCCATAGTCAGTGAGATGTTTCCTGGCATACGTTGCCCGAAACCTGTGGACGGACATTGCGTGTATCGGGCCGACGGCATATGGGCAGAGCACGGCCATTGGTATGGTATGTTCAACGCTCCTCACCCCGCGGGCGCAGCGGGTGGCCTGTCAGCAAGCCGTCTTCCTCTGGGATACTTTATAAGCCGTATCGACGCAGAAGAGACCTTGAGAACGGGCAAGGGTTTTAGCCTCCCGCAGGTCTTCAAGGAATGGATTGAGCACATCCTGTACAGGGTCCCGCAAGCCAGAGATTCAAAAGCCATCGCGGGTGATCTTGTGGACGATGTACTTATGGATCTATTCGATACGCTCGTGTCCGATCACGCTTACGGCCTGAAAGGGGCAGTCATGAACGGGTTTGCCGGCATACCGGGAATAACCCCGTGGGAGGAGGTCAAAAAGCGGTACGCTCACGTGTACGCTCAATGGTCCACTAACCACCCCAACAATGTCCGTCCGCTCGATGCTATTCAATGCGACGCCGGCAGCCTTTGGGAGGCGGCCCGCATGGTAACGTTTACGAATGACGATGTGAGGATTGTTATCTGTGGGCATACCCATGAGTCAACGTTTGAGTCGTATCCCATCGATATTTCCGATGATACGATTATCTCTCCCGAAGCAAACCGGATATACGCAAACTCGGGTGCCTGGACGAATGACACAGTGACGTGCACGTTCGTTGAGACGGAGCTTCGTCCCGACGAGAAAATGCATCTCGTGAGCCTCAAGGAATGGATCAAGGATCCTTTGATCGGTGATTACAAAGCCAAAGATGTCTGGCGACAGAACGGATGGGTGGTACCATAACGTGAGCTGTGACGTTTCTCTTCCTCGTTGCAAACCCCTGAGTGGTATCATCTTCTCCCAGACCGGCGCAACCCCTGGTTGCCGTTGACAGGAGGGAAGGTTATAGCCTGCATATCGAGAAGGCTTGTCCATGAATCCCCTCGGAGAGTCGGGCCCCAAAGGATGGTTGAATTATGACTCACGCGCGACGCATTTCAATTCTTATCCTTGCGTTCCTTTTTGTCCTATCGTTCTCATCTGCCGGCTGGCCTGCATTAACCGGAGTGGTCGTGCTCTATGGAAAGGGAGGCACTACGAAGCTTGTCACCAGATTCATGGAAACCCTCCGGAAGGCCGGTTTCATGGTCATAGTTCCCGATTTACCCTACTCGGAAGGTAACTGGGAAAAGCCCTACCAGGACAACGTTGCCGCTGTGGATAAAGCAATCACGGCCCTGAAAAAGCAGGGAGTAACGCGCGTCTTTTTAGCGGGTCACAGCCTCGGGGCAAACGTAGCCCCGTATGTGGCGACTCAACTCACTGTGGATGGGGTGGTAGCCATGGGAGCAGGACACGTACCGGAGGCGAAGGGATATGCCTCCCGGGTAAGCAGTGACATGGAGAAGGCGCGAAGGATGGTGGCCCAAGGCAAGGCAGATACCCGCGCTGTCTTCGACGACTATGATCAGGGGCAGAAGCTTCAGCGGAAAGCGACCGCCGCTATTTACTTGAGCTATGTGGACCCGGAAGGCCCGGCGGTCATGCCACGCAACGCGGCGGTGCTTACGCCCGGCACGGCTTTATTGTGGGTCGTGGGCACGCGGGACAACATGTCCGAAAGAGGCTCGTCTTACGTATTCGATAAGGTTCCGCCCCATCCCCGCAATAAGTACCTAGTGGTCGATAGCGACCATGCGAACGTGCCCACCGACGCTGCGGAGCAGATTGTAGCATGGCTCAAGGAATTTGACAGATAGCTTTGTAACTCCCTATCTTCAGCGATTGGTCGTGTGATTCAATAGTTGTCGATTTCCCTCCTTGCAATTCTCAGTTTCTGTCCTACAATGATATTATAGAGGCAGGAGCGTCAGACTAATCGCTGCACCGGTGCGTCGGGGATCCGTGATGAATATGGTGCGAGCTAAGGCTCTGTCTGTGAAGGCGCGGCAATCCCCATGCCCTGAACAAAAAGAGTAGGGAGGTTTTGGGAAAGGGGGAGAGATGTATGCCACACGTGACAACCTACGATGAAAAAGCAGGCATTATCGAAACAAAGTTGAGCGGAACCATCAAGGCACCCGAAATTATTGAAATTATGAATGGCAACGCTGCGCTCGCACTGGAACATAATTGTTACCGGTGGATCAATGACTTCAGTGATGCCCGATACAACATCAGCTTCATGGAGGTCCTCAATTTTCACAATCAAATCACCAAACTCGCCCGATCAACCGGGATCGATATGCACAGGATCAAACGGGCAATAGTAGTCCGTCAGACAGATGAGAAACACAGATATGCGGCAAACGTGATGACAAACAGGGGCCAGAACCTCGGGGTATTCGAATCGATCGGGGAGGCAAGGGCGTGGATCACGCGTGAAGGATAGTCGCCACGCTTGATTAAAAGCTCCGCCCGTAGAACAACAACCTGGCTTTGTAAGTCGATCGCATCTTGCTTCGACGTGAAGCTCATATCCACAAGTTCCTGTTGATTTTAGCTCTTCAGATTTCTTAAATTATAAGGATAGGAAGTCAACGAAAATAAACGGAGGACATATTCATGGAAGAAGTCTACGAGTACCTCAAGAAGTGTGGCATGTATTTTATCGCAACCGTGGACGGTGACCAACCCAGAGTGCGGCCATTTGGATCACTACTGATCTTTGAAAAGAGGCTCTATTTCCAAACCGGAAAAGTCAAGAACGTGGCAAAGCAGCTTGCGAAAAACCCCAAGATAGAAATCTGCGCCATTGCAGATCGCAAATGGATTCGCATAGAAGCCATCGCTGTTGAAGATGATAGAATGGAAGCGAGGCAGGCAATGCTCGATGCACACCCTCAATTAAAGGGTATGTATGCGGCTGATGACGGCAATTGTGAAGTCTTCTATCTCAAGAACGCAACGGCAACCTTCTCAGCTCGTGGAGAAGAACCGAGGGTAGTGAAGTTCTGATTGAGGAAGAACCACAAATGCTGAATACGTGAAAAAAGGCGAGAAAGAATTAAGTATAAATGGAGGGCCATGACCCGAGGAAACAAACCTTAGAGAACAAGACGGAGGAAGCCATGAAGACACATAGTCGCATCACACGGATCTCCGGTATGATCTTTATCGCGCTGTTGCTTGCCGCATTACCAATCCGTGCCGCTCAAGACAGGTGGCCCGGCACCAAAGCCAACGAGCCCACGCCTAAGGTTAAGGGAATGCCCAAAGAACTCGCAAAACATCTTGCGAACTTCGATGACCTCGACTTCCGGGTCTACACGGGCGAGCAGTGGCAGGATCTCCACAAGAGTCACTCCAAGGACGTGGTGGTGCACTGGCCCGATGGCCACACGACAAAGGGCATCGAAAAGCACATCGAGGACTTGAAAGTCATGTTCACTTTCGCGCCCGATAACAGGATCAAAGAACATCCAGTCCGCTTCGGCACTCCGGACGGCGAGTGGACTGCGGTGACCGATTGGCTGGAGGGTACTTTCACAAAGCCCATGGTCCTCCCCGACGGCAAAAGCATCCCGCCCACCGGCAAGGCCTACCGAGTCCCCATGGCGACCATCGGCCACTGGGGCAAGGATGGTGTCATGTTTGAGGAATACCTGTTCTGGGACAACGCGGAGTTTATGAGACAGATCGGGCTCGGTCAGTAGAACCTGTCGAGGATCGACACAAGGGCGACCGCGGTTCAAATTTGTAGTGCCCTAAAGGAGCCCCTGCAGTAAGCGGCTGGGATTGCGATCTTCTGCAATTGACAGCCGTCATGGAAGAAAGGAACAGGCTCGCGACTGTATTTGACCAATTGCTAAAGGTCGCTGGCCCACGATGGTGTTTAGCCCAACTGCACACATTTCCATTCATACTCATTGGCTCTCTGCATAAGATTTGACGGCCGATTCGCAGGTGGAGTTGACGACCGGCTCATTGCCCAGTCCTTCCTGAGAGGGGCCTCCCCAATATTTTCTGCCAATGCCGCCTTGCAAAGGGTAATCAATATGCAAAGCTGTCGCCGACAACCTTGAAATTTCGTTGAAGCCGTCTTAGCTATTATACCTGAGAGGCAACCGGATATGAAAGCCACACAACAATTAAAAGACGAACACGAGGGCGTCAAGATTATGCTCAGTATCCTTGAACAAGTCTGTCATCAATTTGAAGCAAAGGGAAGTCTGAAAAAAGAACACTTCGAGGCTATCCTTGAGTTCTTGGAAGTCTTCGTAGATAGGTGCCATCACGGGAAGGAAGAAGACCTGCTGTTTCCTGCAATGATAGCTGCGGGCATTCCTGAGGAAGGCCCCATTGCCACCATGCTCCGTGAACATGAAATGGGCAGAAGCTACGTTAAGGCGATTAGCCAAGGCTATGCCTCCTATACCGCAGGAGACGAATCTTCATCTAAAGACATCACACAAAATGCTGAGGGTTATGTTTCACTAATGACGGACCACATTGAAAAAGAAAACAATATCGTCTTCGTGATGGCAGACAGTCGCTTGCCAGAACAAGAACAGGACGAATTAATCGAAGGATTTGAGAAAATTGAGGAGGAGCGAATTGGAGTCGGCAAGCATGAAGAATTTCACGGATTGCTTAAAAAACTGTCTGCAATCTATATAGATAGAGTGCAAGGGGGTTGAGATGTTCGTAAGAATCGACCACGTGGAGATTGTGCCAAGGAATGCGGGAGCAACGATTGACTTCTATGTTAATATTCTCGGATTTAGTCTGAAGAGCCGGAATGAAGTGAAAATGCCGCCCATGAGAGAAGTCATTTATCTTCAACTGGGTGACACAGTTATCGAGATCATTTCTGTAGATGGTCCCAAACCAAAATCCGAGATCCTCTGGGAGGTAGGATACAGAGGCATTGCCCTTGAAGCAGAAAACATGACAAAAGCGGTAGATTACTTTAAGAGCAAAGGGATAACCGTGGTCCGGGAGCCGGTAGACCTGGGAGATTCATTTCGCGGAGAGATAAGAGACCCTGATGGACTCATTATTGAACTCCGACAGTGGAAATGGCCGAACGGAGCGATCGGCGAACAATCGGCGTCACCGGGCGGAGTTATAAGGAATGGCACAATGCGTGGGGCAGGTCAGCATTGAGTATTGAAAAGCATAGACAATCTACAGACGTTGATGCAACGGAAATGAAGGAAAAAAGATAAACGCCAAGAAGCGGATGCCAAGAACGTTTCAAACAGTAATAGATTGGCTTCCGCAGTTTAAATAACTACAATGATATGTAATCTTAAGAGAGCTTGGTTCGTATTAGGTCGTAGAACATAGTGCGTGTTTTTTTTCGTTTGTCCTTGTTAGTTATAAAATCAAAATAGCTTTTCTGATAAAAACTGGTAACATCTGTGGTTTTATAGGCATCCACCGTCAGGACCCTACAGCCAGTTCTATTTTCCGATAGAAAAAAAGATTTGGTCATATTCAAAAGATGCGTTCCTATACCCTTTCTACGATAATTCTTATGGACACCCAACCGCACGATCTTCACGGCTGGCAAGTAAGTGTAGGGTCGCCTTATTCCAGTAAGATCAACGCCCCTTACATTGTCGAGACGTATTTTGTCGTTGCAGAAGCTTATGAGAGCTATAGGTAAGGCGTCAGGGTCAGCTCCTTTATCTTTGATGCTCAGGCCGTAAGTTTTAGTAAGAAGGTGCTTTTCGTGTGGTATCAAATCAACTTGAAAAAACTCATTAAGGTCATCATCACCACAATCGAATAATTTAGCGAGAAAGTGATTGGTTAGGGGCTTAAGAAGCCAACCATCTAATTCGAAACTATTTCTCACCGTTTCTGGCGTCTTTTAGAATCAACCGTCGAATCGATTCTAATTTAGGAGTAGGAACGAGAGGCCTAACGTCTGTTTGCTCTTTCTTGATTCTCTGTACAAAATCGGTTGCTTCTTTGCCCTTCAGGATCGGTGTGCACCCGATTGGCAGAGCCATAAGTACCTCCTTTCTTCAATCCCCCAAGGCTTTGTCGGTTAAATCGTTGCAAACTTTAGCTCCACCACCCCTTGTAGTGGGTCAGTTTCAATTTCAAGAACCATTATAAGTCCAGTAAATTAGTAAATCAAGGTAAAAATGCAACAAATTCTTGACAAATGTCGATATTGCGTTCTTCGGTCATCAGAGCTGGGATGTATTGAGTTTGCATTCGAAATCAAATTAAGACAGTATCCCCAAAGCATTCTCCTTGACACGAATTACTACGAAATCATAATATCCTTATAGATTATTGACGGCTGTATATTAATTGCTGGGACGGAGGAGGAAACGAATGTATTCAGTCGCGACGGTTAAGAACATCCTTGAGACGGCCATCGACAGCCTCGTTGACAACTTTGCCCGTGAACCCTATATCCATCGGTGCGAGCACTCCAT